>JBIJDW010000247.1:0-5215 GCA_044343885.1 Kiritimatiellia bacterium | reverse complement strand
CGATCGCGGGGAAATAGCGGCTGCGGAGGGCGGCCAGGGTCTGGCGCTGCATGCGGATGCGCGCCTCGGCCTGGCGCAGTTCGGGACGGTACAGGTAGGCGGTCCGCAGGGCCGTCTCCAGGGACGCCTCGGTCGGCACGTGGGTCAGCGCATCGGCCGGGGTAACCGCGGCGTCGGGCGCGGCGCCCATGGTGCGCAGCAGCCGTGTCCGAGCCATCACCAGATTGTTCTTCTGCTTGATGGCCGCCGCTCGGAAATTGGAGACCTCGACTTCGGCGCGCAACACGTCATATTTCGAGGCGACGCCGTTGCCGAACTTCTTGTTCGCCTCGGCGAGCTGAGCCTCGGCCGAGGCGACGGCCGCCTCGTTGACCTCGTGCAGCTTCTGCGCCAGCAGCATGTCGTAGTAATCGGCCATCGCCTGTCCGATCGTCGCCTGCACCTGCCGGTTGACCCCCTCCGTTGCCAGATAGGATTGCAGCCGCGCCGCCCGTAGCGCCGCCGTCGTACCGCCCGCCCGGAAGAGCGGCTGCCGCGCCGTCAGGTCGAGGACGTGCTTTCCATCGTCCGTGCCGTCGCTCAGGGCCGACCCCGCCGAGACCGTCGGCGCCACCGCCACCAGCGCCGAAATCACTTGGCCGCGGGCCACCTCCTTCTCCAAGACCGCGCTTTGCAGCGCCTTGTTGTAGAGCAGAGACGTTTTGACCGCGTCGGCCAGCGTCAGCCGCTCAAAAGGCACGGGCTCGTCGACCGCCGCCCGTTCCGCTTGCCACGCCTCGAATGCGCGGGCCCGATCATGCTGAATGTCTGCGCGGATCACGCCGCTGCCCATACATCCGCCTGACAGGGCGGCACAGGCCGCCGCCGCGCAGGCGCAGGCGATCCCGCGAGGCGTGACCCGAATGAGAGAGGTTCTGGTCTTGAAGCTCATAGCGTTTTCGCCTCGCCGTCTTGGAGTTTGATTCCCGAAACCCCCGCGATCCGCAGGGCCATCCGTTCGATCATCGGCAGTTTGTCGCACAGCCGCGCCTTGGGGGCCTGGTGCGACCAGTAGCGGCTGGCGGCCAGAACAAAACCATCGACCGCCAGCGCCACGGTCACGGGATCATCCGCATCCGGGTCGTCGGCGCGCGGCAGGGCGCCGATCAACGTGGTGAGCCGGTCGATCAACGTCCGGTGAAACTGGTCAAACAGGGCGTGGATCGGCACGCTGCCATCGCCTTTTCCACCGCCGATGCCACCCGCCGCCATCATTTTGAAGAAGCCCCAGTGCCGTTCAATGTCCTGCACGCGGATGCGAACAAAGGCGCGCAGCGCGGAGGCGGCCCCGTCCTTCGCCGTCAGCAGGTCGAGTTGGGCCACCAGTTCGGCGAGAATATTCTCAATCACATTGCGGCAGAGATCGGTCTTGCTGGGAAAGAAATTGTAGAGCGAGCCGACCGAGAAACCGGCGGCGGCGGCGATCGCCTCCATGGTCGCGGCGTCAAACCCGTCGGATGAAAACACCCGCTCAGCCGCCGCCAGGATATCCTGCCGGGACAGGTCGCGTTCCCGCTCCCGCCGCCGTTCCTTCAGGTGATTCCGCACGCCATCTGCCGTCATTCTGAATCTCCGTTCATTTGCTTTAACGGTGCTACAATATCATGAGCAACGGTTCAGTGGCAATGATTATTGTGATGCAACATAGGGGACAAGGAAACAGAGTCAGATCAAGACGAAAGCCCACAGGAAATGCGCGAAGCCGGTAGGGCAGCGGCGTCCCCGCCGCGCCGCAGATTAAGACGAATGCCCTCGGAGATGCGTGTGTGTGTGGGGGTGTGTGTGAGTGAGTGTGTGTGTGAATCGGGGTCGGGGTCGGTATCGGTATCGGGGTCGAATAACAGAGGTGTGAATCGGGGTCGGTCTCGGTGTCGGGGTCGAATAACACGGGCGAGACAGATCCAAACACGGCCAGACACAAACCGGGCATATCTTCTGCTTCGGCCCCCTTCTTCAAGATAGCCACAAAAAGCACGAAAAGCACAAAAACGATTTCTTCGTGATCTTCGTGTCCTTCGTGGTTCATTTCGGTCGGGTTGAGCGTTTCGTACGTGAAAAAGCGGCGTCGCGCGGAATACCGCTTGCCGCGCGCTTTCATCAGCTTCGCCACACATTCAGACCCTCGCAACGGCGTCAAACTCCAGAATGTCCACGTTATCCGGTAGGGTTCGAAGGTTCCGTTTTTTCGATTTCGATAGCGATCCCGATTTCGATGATTGCCTTGATCCAGTAGCCTGCGGCGCGGCGGGGACGCCGCTGCCCGATGCTTCGCGCCGACCCGATTGCTATCTTCTGTGGCCTGCGGCCCGCCAGGGACGGCGGGCCCTACCTGTGTCGCCAACGAAATAGACATGACGAATGCCCATAGGAACTGCGCGAAGCGGGTAGGGCAGCGGCGTCCCCGCCGCGCCGCAGATCAAGACGAATGCCCATAGGAAATGCGCGAAGCGGGTCTGTGTGTGAAATCGTCATCCGTAGTCGTCGCCGTCGTCGTCCACCGACCGATGCGACGACCGCAGGAGGATGTAGCAGGGATCGACCGGGGGGAATCGTCATCCGCTCTCGTCGTTCGCTCTCGTCCACCGGACGGGCAGTGAAGGGGGGCAGTGAAGGTGACAGAAGGCGGGCAGTGAAGGTGACAGGGAAACAGCGTCAGGATGCAGCGGGGATCAGTAGATGTATGGATGATTGACGCGGCTTCTTGGGGATGATTGCGCAGAAGTGTGTGTTTCATGCGTGATCAGGCGACTGTTGACCGTTTGGTGCGGGCCTGATGGCTGATATAGTGATTGGACATGAACGTGTAAGAGACAACCCGGACCGAGTATAACGCCGCCAGCCGCTTGAGCAGTCGTACAAACATTTCCTTCTCGGCATCGCCGAATGGCCGGTCCGACCGTGTTCCCACAGTCCGGTTGTAGCAGTGGTGCCACGTGAGGCGCTTGCAAAACCTCCTTCGTCGGTTCTGCAAGCGCCGTATTCAGAAGCCAGAATTCAGAATTGGAACCCTCTCGCGGGCAACGTGTTCTGTTATTCTGACTCCTTGCCTATAACTTCAAGCTGCCGCGAGGGATCGTCCTCGTCGTCGTCCTCGTACTCGATTTCCGAGGACGAGGACGAGGACGAGGACGAAAGACAACCCGGATTTTCATTTCCAGTTACCCCCTCGTTTTTTCGCGGCTACGCCGCGCGGCAGGCTGTATTCTGGTTTCTCTCTTGCAAACACCCCAGAGTGGGTTTGCAAGAGCCTCGCATATTTTTCTATTGACATTTTTATCCCCCCCGCATACCATGTACCAACTGCATGGGCCAGCGGTTTATTTTTTTCAGATTTTTTTTGGAATGGGGGTCAGGTATGTTTCATTTGATTCGTGGGTTCTGCGCTGGTGCTCGTTGGGTGCAGGCCGCTACGCTTGCAGCCGTATTCGTTTCCGCGTCGGCTCTTGCCGATACTCCACCCACAGCGGCGGTACCAGCTTCGGCCAATCCGTCCGTCGTGACGACAAAGACCACCGTCCTTTCTGTCCTGGGCGCTGACGACGGCGGCGCTGCCAACCTGGTCTATTCTTGGAGCACGGTGAATACCCCGCCCGCGGTTCCGACCTACAGCCGCAACGGGAGTAACGCCGCCAAACAGACCACCGTAACGTGCAAGTCTTCAGGCAGTTACACGTTTCAGGTCATAATCTCGGACAAGGCTGGCCAAACGGCCACGAGTGAGGTGACGGTCGCAGTCTCGGCGACGCCCACCTCGATCGCCCTGTCGCCCACGTCCCTGCGCATGAATCCCGGCACCTCGCGCACGTTTACCGCTCTTGTCCGCGATCAGTTCGTTAAGAACCTCGCACCGCAGCCTGCGGTTGCCTTTGCCATCAGCGGAGGCGGAACGGTTGGCAGCAACGGCGTCTTCACGGCGGCCGCGCCCGGCGGGCCGTACACACTCACGGCATCCTCCTGCGGCCGGCAGGCCACGGCTAGCATCACCGTCAACGCCGCGCCCGCCTTCGCCACACCGGCCGCCGTCAGCGCCAACCCCGTCACCACCAAGAACGTCGTCGCCACAGTGCTCGGAGCCGACGATGCGGGCGAGGCCGCCCTCACCTATATCTGGTCGGCCCTTGGCCCCGCGAGTGTCACCTTCTCACCGAATGCCTCGAAACTGGCCAAGGCGACCCAAGCAACCTTCACGAAACCCGGCCATTACGTTCTGAAAGCCGTGGTCAAGGACGCCCAGGCCCTAACCGCCACCAGCACGGTTCCCGTGACGGTGGTGGCCACCGCCGCCCGCATAGTCGTCACACCGTCCACCGTCGCCCTCGATCCGCTGTCCACCCGCCAGTTTAGCGCCACCGCGTATGACCAGTTCAACGTCCTGATGGCATCCCAGTCCGCGTTTACCTGGAGCGCCCAGGACATCTCGATCAACGCCTCTGGCTTGGCCACTGCGGATGGCGATGCGGGCGTGGCGTATCCGGTGCTCGCTCACGTGGGCAGCATCTTCGGCTCCGCCGTTCTCCAAATCAACAACGTCCCCACGCCACCTAAACCCATCATCACCCCCGCTGGCGGTTCCTTCAGCCAGCCGCAGACCGTCACCATCACGCCCGCGGTCTTCGCCCCGCTCACCAACACCCCCGGCTGGCGCACGGGTGTCAAATATCCGGGTCAAGGGCTTGAAAGCGTGGCAGCCCTTTCGCAGAACGGCGCAACCGTGGCGGCCATGCGGGCGCGCACGGCCGCCCGGATCCGGTGGCAGTTCCCCGGCGCCAGCCTGTCTCCCAACAGCGGACCGTTTCCGTTCTATATCTGGTCCTTGGCCGATCTCTCAGCCACCTATTATCCCGCCCTCTTTGCCGGTGTCACGGAGTCCACGGACTGGGATGGCAACAACTATGACTTCTGGTATGCCGAGACCGGCAACCGCGTCTTTATGCTGATGACCCAGCACTGGACCGGTACGGGCGGCGATATTTCGCTCTGGAGCTGCGCGTCGGGCTTGACCCAGGGCGCCACGCCCTCCCAGAACTTGGCGAACTTTGCCCGCATCCCCATCAGCACCTTTGCCGGACAGGCCACCCGCTTTGAGTTCGCCGGTGAAAAAGTTCGCCTCGTCGTCGGCGCAGCCCCGCTGGTCAGCGCCACCACCGATGCCAATGGCTGGGTCACCTACACCGGC
>JBIJDW010000246.1:0-5235 GCA_044343885.1 Kiritimatiellia bacterium | reverse complement strand
GGGGGTCGGTATCGTTATCGTTATCGATAAAACCACCGTACATTCGACCCCGATTCCGATACCGACCCCGACCCCGATGCCCCCATCGCTTCATCCCGATGCCCCAATCGCTTCATAATGAGAATGGCTGCGATTTTTTTGTCCGGTCTTGCCTGCGGCGGGGATTATCTGGTAGAAGGGTCGAGCGTATGGATGACAATACCCCATTGCGGCAGTTCGTGGAAGCGGGTTCCCAGGAGGCGTTCCGGGAGCTTGTCGGGCGGCACACGGATCTCGTGTACGCCTGCGCGATGCAGCGGTTGCGCGATGCCCATGCGGCACAGGACGTGACGCAGGCGGTCTTTCTCACGCTCGCCCTCAAAGCCAAAAACCTGCGGTCGCACACGTCGCTGGCGGGGTGGCTGTTCACGACCACCCGCTACGTGGCCACCCGGTACCAGCGCGGCGAACAGCGCCGCAAGGAGCGGGAGATGCGCGCGTTCGAGGAGACCCAGATCGCCGATTCCGGGACAGCCACCGAGGCGGCTTGGGAGCACATGCAGCCGCATCTGGCAGGGGCGTTGGATTCCCTGTCGGGCACAGACCGTGAAGCCGTGCTGCTGCGGTTCTACCGCAAGGCCAGCCATCAGGAAGTGGCCACCGCGCTGGGAACGTCGGAAGACGGCGCCCGCAAGCGCGTGGACCGCGCCCTGAACAAACTGCGCCGGTTCATTACGAACAAGGGCGTGGCGTTGTCCGCGACGGCATTGGCCGGCGCGCTGACGGCCAACGCCGCGCCAGCGGCCCCGGCGGGGCTGGCGGCCACGGCGAGCACCACGGCACTGGCCGGAGTCGGCGGAACTTTGACAGCAACCTCAACCCTGGTATTAGCGAAAGGAGCGATGAACATGTTATTCTGGAATAGTGTGAAGACGGCGGCGGTGGGAGTGGCGGCGATTGTGACGGTGGCGGGCGGCGGCGCGCTCGTCGCGCAGGAGGTGGCAGCGCAACGGAAGGCGGTGGAGCCGCCGGCGACGACGGCGATGCAACCGGCGAAGGCAAACGCCGACGCAGGGCTTGAACCATCGGCAAACAAGCGGGCTCAGCAGGAGCTCAACCAACTGTGTGGCGCGAGTGAAATGTACCGGCTCGACACAGGGCACTTCCCCACCGGCAACATCAGCCAAATCTGTTTGGAACTGAGCGGTAAGAGCGGTCAAAAAATCATGGATTTTCCGGCTGACCGAATGCGTGCCGATGGCGCTTACCTTGACCCGTGGGGATCGGCATACGATATCGTCTTCCCGACCGCCGTCAACGTGGTTGCGCGCAGTTCAGGAAAGGACGGGGCCTGGGGAACTGCGGACGACGTGATGGTGAGCGACGGCGCCTGGGGCCGGGCGCCAGACCGACTACTGAGGGTCGGACTGGTGCCGCTGGGCGGGGTAAAGAGCTGGAAGGAATTCCTTTGCCCGCAGCACACCAACGGTATCGCGGACTGCGCTATGACGGCTGCGACGGCTGCCAGCCTGCGCTGCTGCCGGATATGCGGCGCGCCGAAGCCGTTGAGCACGACCTTTGTTGCAGGCGAGCCGATGCGCATGGAACTGCATGTCAAGAACCAGGCCAGGGGAGCGCTAAGTCTCCATGACATTGGCTACGGCGAGACCTGGCACTTCATGTTTAAGCCCGTTGGCGGCGGCACCTCCTGGCAGGCGGGTTGGGCATTGAAAGCCCGACGGTCAGCGGAATCGTTTGCTCAGTCAGACCTCAAGTTGGGCACCGGCGATCAGAATGAGGCGGTCGTGGAGCTGGAACTGGGGTCGGGATGGATGTTCAGTGATCCGCAAGGCCGCCAGCCCGACATTCGCAGCCTGCCTGTCGGCAAGTATACGATGACTGCCACCTACGCGCATCCCGACCACGCACAGCGAAAGATTTGCACCTACTGGCACGGCACAGTCACCACCGGCACGGTCCAGATCGAGATCAAGGCCGATGACGCGGAGGCCCGGTTCCTCGAGGCGGCGAAGTATGCCGGATTTGCCGCCGTGGCCGAGGTCAAGGCGCTCCCGCAGGCCGAGCAGGCTGGCGACGCGGCGAAGCTCTCGCAGCTTGGGATTGAATGGAAGGAACTGCTCTATGCGCCGGACGCCACAAAGCAGGCGCTGAGCGTGGTGAACGCGCTTACGTTCCCATACACGGCGGCGGCGGAGTTGAAGATCGGCGACCGCATCCTGGTGGCCGATGACAAGGTGACGCGATACGTTCTCCCCGGTGGGGGCACGCTAAAGTTCGAGGGCCAATCCACGGAGGTCCTGCCCAATAACGGCGGTGCGTTGCTCGACGGCGCGCCATGGCTCCTTTGGACGCAAAGCCGCCAGGACGCGCTGCAAGCCGCCCTGGCGCCGGGTTGGAAGGGCGCGAACTGTCCGTGGTGCACGTTGTTCCTTAACGATGACCGGCGGCCTCCCTTGTCCCAACGTGCATGCCAGGCCTGCAACAAGCCGACCACTCTTCCTGGCAACGAAAAGCTCTGCCCGAGCTGCGCCGCGCAGCGGGGGGAATGCTGGACCTGCGAACGCACCGTCGGCCCCGCAACCCGCGACGTGACCTTCCGGCTGTGGGCCTACGATCCTAAGGCCGAGCGCGATCGCACTCCGCGGAACGAATGCCGGATCAAGGATGATGCCTCCGTTCTGCCGCTCTGGATCGAGGTGCAGAACGAGAAGGGATCCACCCCGGAGTTCCAGACGCCCGGCGGCGGGGCGCGGTTCGACTGCTGCAAGACCCTCTTCTACCTGGTCGAAGGCCCCGGCCTGCCCGGGCCCACGCCCTCGTTCCATGTGGAGGGCGGAGCATTCGCCAGAATGATGCGGCCCGCTGCGCTGCAAAAGGGTTCCGCCACCGGGCGGGCCGACCTCATAGCCGGCACGCTGTTCACCACCCCCGGCACCTACACCGTGCGCGCGGTCGCGGGCCGGCTGGTCTCCAATCCCGTGAAAGTCGAGGTCCGCGTCGGCGCCTTTAAATCATTGCAGGGAGAAAGTATGAGAAAAGAGCTAACGAATGAAGAAGCGCATCAATTAGCTGTTCGCCTCGCAAACGAGAAATTTGCAAAAAAGGCATTTATTGATCCTATGACTGGCAATAAAATGCCCGCCATGTCTATTGATCTTCCGCCCGGCGAAAAAACAAATAATCGATGGTTGTTTTTGAGGAGCGCCCCTGCTGGGATATTTGCAAAAGTCTCTTTTGATTTAGACGGCAGTAATCCTGTTGTTGAGGTTGACTATGCCAGGGAATAAGATTTAAAGGGTGCGGCACCGCAGGCCAATGATAAAAGCCAGGCGGATCAGCGCATGTCGCCCATTCGGGAGACCCAAGGGACGAGCCTGAATGGCTCTTCAATAGGCAAGGGGTGTCAGCGCGTCAGCGGGTAGGGCAGCGGCGTCCCCGCTGAAGAGAAAAGCTGAAACGCTGAAATACTGAAATCTGAAAATCTGAAAGGCGTTGACGCAAGGGATCAGGGAATGCGCGTCAGCGGGTAGGGCAGCGGCGTCCCCGCTGAAGAGAAAAGCTGAAAGCCTGCCGCGCGGCTTCGCCGCGAAGAAACGAGGGGGTAACTGGAAATGAAAATCCGGGTTGTCTTTCGTCCTCGTCCTCGGAAATCGAGTACGAGGACGAGGACGAGCCCTCGCGGCAGCTTGAAGTTATGGACGAGTCCCTCTCCCGATCGACTTGCTTCATCATCCCGGCACGGCTTTGAGTTTCAATCCAACGGAATTGAAGACCTTCAGTATCGTAGCAAACTCCGGGTTTCCCTCTCTTGACAAGGTCTTATACAGGCTCTCTCGTCCCAAGCCTGTCCGTTTGGCAATTCTCGTCATGCCTTGGGCACGTGCAATGTCACCGAGCGCAGCCGCGATCAGCGCGGGGTCACCCTCTTCGAGCGCACAGGCTACATACGCCGCCATGTCTTCCTTTGTCTTCAGATGATCCGAGGCATCCCACACGGTTGTCTTCGTCTTCATGTTTTTCTCCTAGACTACTTTTGAAAGGGCAATGGCCTTTTGAATGTCATGAGGTTGTGATCGCTTGTCGCCCCCGCCCAGCAACACCACAAGCGTTTCGCCTTTGCGGATGAAGTACACGCGATATCCCGCCCCGTAATCAACACGCAGTTCGGACACCCCTTCGCCCACCGGCTTCACATCTCCGAAATTCCCTAACGATACACGCCGTATCCGAAGCAGAATACGCGTCTTCGCCATGTTGTCCCGAAGGCGGTCAAACCAGGTCACGTACGCGTCTGTCTGTCGAATTTCAAACACGCAATAACCGTATCACATGGGATACATCCTGTAAAGCCCAAAGTCCTCCGTCATATTCTCTGTGTGATAGACGCTAGGCCCGTCCCGAATGGCGCTAAGTTAAGCGATGCTTCCGATCATAATCCTAATCTTAATCTTAATCGTAATCCGTTCTCCACCAGGAGATTAAGATCAAGATTAGGATTAGGATTAAGATGGCAATAGCCCCTTAACTTAGCGCCATTCAGGCCCGTCCCTTGTCGGGTCTCCTTGTCGGCTTCGCCGCGAAGAAACGAGGGGGTAACTGGAAATGAAAATCCGGGTTGTCTTTCGTTCTCGTCCTCGTCCTCGTCCTCGGAAATCGAGTACGAGGACGACGACGAGGACGAGGACGAGCCCTCGCGGCGGCTGAAAGCTGAAAGCGCGAAGCCCGCTGCGCGCTGACACCGCTTGCCTTTTACCACGTGCCTGCGGCGCGGCGGGGACGCCGTCGCCCTACCCATTTTCACGCTTTCCCTTTGGCATCTCCGTTGGACATTGGACATTGGACATTGGGCGTTGGGCGTTGGGCGTTGGGTGTTGGACGTTGGGTGTTGGGCGTTGAGCGTTGGGTGTTGGGTGTTGGGCGTTGGGCGTTGAGCGTTGGACGTTGAAATCAAAAAAGAGCGCCTCCTTTATGCGATTGTTTCAGCCTTTCTCTTTTTGGAGCGGGGACCATCGGCGTCGGGGTCGGCGTCGGTATCGGTATCGATAGAACCAACGGACATTCGACCCCGATTCCGATACCGATACCGACCCCGAAAGGCGGAGCGCCAACGGCCGAGTATGAGGGGACTGCGCCAAGAAACGTCGGGTGCGATTTCACTTCGTTGCATCGCACCAAGAATTCAGCACTCAGGATTCAGAATTCAGAATTGATTCCCAACAACTTACGCCAGAAAGC
>JBIJDW010000245.1:0-5242 GCA_044343885.1 Kiritimatiellia bacterium | reverse complement strand
ATGCGGCACCCGCTGGGTCGGGCCACCTCGCTCGAGGAGCTGCAGGCCTATCCGTTTCCGGAGATCGACACGGTCAACACGGCCCACATCCGCCAAGCCGTGGCAGAGGCCCATGCCAAGGGCCTGGCCGCCTTTGCCTCCATGCAGTGTACGATCTGGGAAACCGCCTGGTACATTCGCGACATGACCCAGTTGATGATGGACATGACACTGGAGGATGAAAAAGCCACGTTCATGCTCGACATAATCACGGAACGCGCCTGCCAGCAAGTGGCGCTGTTTGCGGAGGCTGGCGTAGATGTCGTGGAACTCGGCGACGATGTCGGCATGCAGAGCACGATCATGATGTCGCAGGAGATGTACCGGACCTGGCTGCAGCCGCGCCTGGCCAAAGTGATCGCCACCGCCAAGCGGATCAAGCCGGACATCCTGATCTTTTACCACACCTGCGGGTACGTGGAGCCGTTGATCCCCAACCTGATCGAGGCGGGCATCGACATCCTCAATCCTGTCCAGCCGGAGTGTATGCCCTTCGACCGGATCCACAAGAAGTTTGGCCAGCATCTCTCCTTCAACGGCACGCTTGGCACACAGACCACCATGCCGTTCGGCACGCCGAAAGATGTGCGCGCGACGGTGCTCAAGAACCTGGAACTCGCCGGCCCGTCCGGCGGGCTGTACTGCTGCCCCACGCATCTGCTCGAACCGGAAGTGCCGTGGGCGAACGTGGAAGCCTACGTGAAGGCCTGCAAGGAGTTTCGGACTGCCGGGGGGTGAGCCGCCGAGCCAATCCCGCGCGTGGCAAATGCCGCAGCCCGTAGCCCAGGCCCAACCCCGCACGGTTTCTAAGCATTGACTCGCTTCGCTCGCCCATGCAACTCCCTGGTTGCCGAGCGAAGCGAGTCAACCCGGCGGGCAAAACCCAAACAGCCGCAACTTCGCCGAGAGCAGGCTATCCAGTCGCGGCAAGTCTTGGGGGTAGACCGAAATCAACCGCTTGCCTTCCTGCTGGTAGAGCGTCTGCTTTTTGTACATGCTCATCTTATATTGCGGGGTATCAAGCCCCCAATACTCGATATACACATCCAACTCGGGCAGGTAGAAGTCCGGCCGGATCTGAAATTCCGCAATGATGCGGAACTTGGCGTCGTACCGGTAGGCGAGGCCTTGCGCCGTCAACCACTCGACGATGCAGCGCTCGCCCTTGGACTGCACGAGCGTGCCATCACGCGCCTCGATGGTCTTGTTGATCTCGACCTGCGTCTCAAAATTGCGCCGCTCCAGAAACACTTCGTCGAAGCACCGGTCGCAATAGACGCGCTGAAAGGCCTGTTGCGAGCGGGCATACTCCTCCGCGGAGGCCTGCGCGCTGCAGCGCTGGCAGCGGTGCTTCACGCCGGCCGACGCATCGGCAGCGGCTTGCGCAATGGCATCGGCTGTCGTGGCCGCTGCGGCGCGGACGTAATCGCGCGGAGCCGGATTGCGGGCCAGATCGCGCAAGTCTTGCACATGAGCACCGGCCGCCGCCGCATATTTCTTCAGAGCTCGAATGGCATATTGCTGCGTCTGCGGGTGGCTGGCTTTCAGGGCCAGCGGCGCCAGTGCGGCCACGGCCACTGAGGCATCCGCTCCAAACTCGGCCAGCTTGCCGATGGCCGAGACCGCCAGGCGCTGCACCTCGTTGGAGGGCGTGCGTAGCAGGCCGATCAGTTCCGGCAACGCCGTGGCATTTCCGCTTCGGCCCAGGGCCAACACGCGTCGCATGGCCGCTTGGTGGTCGGCCGGCAGCATGGGGCTCTTCATGGCGCAGATCCCTCCGTTGGCGAGCGATGCGAGTCAACGCCAACCACACACCCGTCCGTCGCGGCTGCCCTCGGCCCCCGAACCGTCAGGATCGCCCTGCCCGCATCCCACGACCAGGTGCCCGGCGCGGTGCCGCCATCGGCACGCGTCAGCACCTCAGAGCCGCACCGCACCTGCTGCGGTGCCGCCGCCAGGGCCCGCACCTCCAGGTTCCAGGTGCGCTGCGCCGGCAGGCCACGATAGGCGCCCGACGTCGGACCGATCTCGATCCGCAGGCCAGCCACGTCGGCCACGCTGGTAATCGGCGTAAGCGCAACCTCGTCCTGCTGGTAGCGCAGCGAGGTGCCGTCGTCCTCCAGTAGCTCAAACCGCGCGCTTCGGCCCTTGGCGGGCGCAAACAGATTCAGACAGAGCTGGTCGGGCGCCGCGCCGCTCTCGATCCACTGGCATTCCTGCTGCATCGGCAGCACGCCGCCCTCGCGCAGGAAGAGCGGCAACACATTAACGTCAGAAACGTCGTGGTTGATCACTTGCCCGCCCTCATACACGCGGCCGGTCCACCAGTCCATCCAGCGTCCGCCGGCCGGCAGATAGATCGGCAGGGTGGTCACGTCCGCACAGACCGGCACCACCAGCAGCTCGCTGCCGAAGAGGTATTGGTACGGCCACTGGTCGGCATTGCAGGTGGCGTCGCCGGGGAACGCCAGGAGCATCGGCCGACAGATCGGCAGGCCGGTGCGGTAGTTCAGGAGGGCGTGTGAGTAGAGGTACGGCAGCAGGCGATAGCGCAGCAAGTGGTGCTTGCGAATGCTTTCTTCTGCGGTCGGTCGGTCGGTCGGCCCGAGTTCCTGCGGCGCCTCGGTCTTCTCCGCCACCTTGTCGTAGCGGATCAAGTCAGCCATGTTCCACGACGGCATGCCGCCATCCCAGGGCTTGGCCGTGTGCGAGCGGGAGAAAGCCAGGAAGTCGGTGAACTGCATCCAGCGCGCCTGGATCTTCCAGTCCAGCCCCATGGAATCGGTGGTGATGTAGCTGTAGCCGCGCATGCTGCCGTAGGTGTTGGTGATGGCGCGCACCTGCCACTTCAGCTCATCCCAGTCGTAGGCGCAATCGCCAACCCAATCCATCGGATAGCGCCGGCCACCGATCAGGTGATCCCACGGCCAGCGCTTGATCGGCAGGTTGTCCCAGCAGCGGACACGGAACATCTCGTACGCGCCGAGCATCAGGGCACGGCGCTCCGAGCCCAGTTCCTTCTGCATGCCGGTGTAGACCACGGAATCGGTGATGTCGTTGCGGCGGGTGTCTTGCCAGACGCCGCGGACCCCCTCGGCCATGCGCTCCCGCAGCTTGGACCACCAGACCTCTTCGGCATACTCCTTCTGCGTCCAGGCCTGATGCGCGCGGTTGGGGAACTTGGGTGCGCTGTGGTAGATCAGCATGACGTCGAAATGCATGGCGCGCAGTTCCGCGACCATCTCCTGCGGCGTCAGAGGGGTCTTGTACTTGGGCGCCCAGTCGAGGCCCTCGCCCATACGCGGCCCCTTGTCCGTGAAGACGGCGTCGCCCCACTCGAAGTCAACGATCAGCGTATCGCAGGGAATCCCGCGCCGGCGCATTTCGCGCGCCACGGTCATCAGCCGCTGCTGTGAGCCGTGCTCGGCGAAGTGCTGGGTCTGGAAAAAGCCGAAAGCCTTCTTCTCCGGGAGCGGCTCCGGGCCGACCAGCTCATTCATTTGCGCGAAGAGCGTCGGGTAGTCGGGGCCGTAGATGAAGAACTGGTCGTGGATCTCGTCCCAACGATGTTCCGAGTTCTCAGACGATGGCGCCAGATAGGTGTCGCAGTAGCGACCGGTCTCCGGATTAAAGAACCAGTGGGCATTGGAATCGTTCAGGTTGTCTTCGCCGAACGCGCTGGCCGAGTCGAAGAGCGTGTAGCCATCTTTGAACATGCCATACACCGGCCCGCCCGAGGGGTAGATGCGCTGGGAGCCGTCGGCGGTCCAGACCGTGAACCGGAAGTCGAACTTGGCGAAGCGGATGCACAAGACGGATGTCGTGACGACCACTTCCTCGTCCGTCTCGGTGCGGGTAAACGGTACGGGCGCCCAGTGGGTGTGCTTGCCCACGGCGAACGGAATCTCGTAGGCGGGCGGAAACGGATCGTCGCCCTGCATGCGCGACAGGCGCAGGCGGAAGGCCCGCTCGGTAAACAAATCCAGGCGCATGCGTGCCATCAGCGGCACATGGGTGCAGTACGAGGATAGGTCCAGCGCAACGCTCATGGGAGAGTCCTTTTGGAGTAATTTCCGAACGGCGGTAACTGCTCAGGTGGTACGGGGCGGTGGACGACTACGGTGGACGAATTCGGAATTCCTCTCGTTATCCGTAGTCGTCGCCGTAGTCGTCCACCGGTTTTTGACGTCGCGAGACGTGTCCTGAGTCGTTACGAACCGAGAAACACCATATAGAATGCCAAAAAACGGGGAAGATGTACAGAGCGGGGAGGATAAGGGCCAGCAATTCTAATGATGAGGCGACTGGGTCATCGATGTCGGGGTCGGGGTCGGAATCGGGGTCCCAGATGATCGAGGACGAGGACGAGAGGCTCGCTCGGCTGAGGGAAGGTCCGTCCCGAATGGCGTTAAGTTAAGCGATGCTTCCAATCCTAATCCTAATCTTAATCCTAATCGTAATCCGTTATCCACCAGAGGATTAAGATTATGATTAAGATTACGATTAAGATGGCCATAGCCCCTTAACTTAGCGCCATTCAGGTCCGTCCCTTGCGGGGCACCGTTGAATGTTGGATGTTGGGCGTTGAGCGTTGAGTGTTGAATGTTGAATGTTGAATGTTGAGTGTTGGGCGTTGGATGTTGGGGAGTGTTTCTCACCCACTTGAAAGCGGCGTGGCGGGACGCCGCTGCCTACCTGACGCTTCGCGTCTTTCTTGAACCCTTGAACCTTTGAACCCTTGAACCTTTGAACCTTTGAACCTTTGAACCCTTGAACCTTTGAACCCTTCTCTTACTTGGCGATTCCGGCGCGCGCCAGGACGCGCAGGTATTCCCGCGGCGATACGCCCTCGGCGCGTTTGAAGGTGCGCGACAGATGGGCCATGTCGCTGAAGCCCGTGGCCTCCGCGATGGCGCTGAGTTTCTGTCCGCTCAGCATCAGGGTCTTGGCCTGGTGCAACCGCAATCGCATGAGGCGGCTCATCGGCGTCTCGCCGGTCTCCGCGTGGAAGCGGTGGGAGAGGGTCGAGACCGAGACGTGGAGATGCTGCGCCAGATCCGCGAGGATCACCGGCCCGGCGAGGTGCCGAGACAGGTAAGCGTCCGTCTCCCGCACAAACGCAGACACCGTGATCGGTGCGGGGTGCCCGATCAGACGGGTCTCGTCCTCTTCCGTCGGCTCGCTCTTGCGCAAGCGGTCAATC
>JBIJDW010000244.1:0-5267 GCA_044343885.1 Kiritimatiellia bacterium | reverse complement strand
ACTACCAGGCTATGTATGGCGCCGGCATTCGTGTGTGCGTCGAACCGTCGTTCTGGCTGGGCAGCGACCGGCGCTACGCCGGGACCTTCTTCGACTATTTCAGACTGGTGCTCGATTTTGAGACCGTACGGGCGCGGCGGTTCGGCGTGGATCATTTTGCCGCCATCGGCTACAACCCCAAGGAGGCCGGGAACACGACGCTGGTCAACGAGGTGCTTGCCGGAATGGGCGAGTATCTTGATCATGAGCGGTGTGTGGCTCTGGGCGAAATCGGCTTCGACCGCATCACCGATAACGAGGAGTACGCCTTGCTGCGGCAGCTCGATATCGCGCAGGAGCGCAATCTGCCCGTGATCGTTCATTTGCCGCATGTCAACAAGCCGGCTGGCATCGAACGGACGTTGCGTTGCCTGCGCAAGGCTGGCATGGACGAACGCAGGGTCTACCTGGATCACAACACGGAGGAGACCATCGATCTGGCCGTCCGCGAAACCGGCTGCTTCTGCGGTCTGACGGTCTATCCCTTTTCGAAGCTGAACCCCGCGCGCGTCAGCGACATCGTGCGGCGCGTCGGCAGCGAGCGTATCATCGTCAGCGGGTCGGCGGACTGGGGCGTCTCCGATCCGTTGAGCCTGATCAAGGTGGTCGAACGCATGAAGGCCGACGGACACGACGCGCAGACCGTCCATCGTCTGGTCTTCGCCAACGCGATGGCGTTTTATTCCCAATCTCCGGCCTGGCGGCCTCGCTTCGACCTCGCGCCGGTCGATCCACGTGAGTTCCAGCGATGAGCGGTGTGCACCACGCCGCCCCGGCGCGGCACGCGGGCTGGGCGTTGCTGCGTCCGCCCAATCTGCTGACGGTTCCCGGTGATCCGGTGGCCGGCTTCCTGCTGGCATCGGCGGCCGGTTTTTCAACGGCGGCGCAGGCTGCTGGATTCGACTCGTGCGGAATAGGCCTTCCGGCCTGGGGGCGCGCGGGCGTGGCGGTGGCGGCCGCGCTGCTGATTTACGCTCACGGGTTGATCGGGAACGACCTCTTCGATCAGGCCGAGGATCGGCGCGAGCGGCCCGACCGTCCGATCCCTTCCGGTGGGGTCCGGCAGCGCACGGCGATTTTGCTCTGCCTGCTCACGGCGGCGGCGGGCATCGCGCTTTCGGGGTTCAATGGATGGGCCAGCATGGAAACGGCGGCGGTGCTGACGGCTACTGTGCTGCTGTACAACGGCGTGATGAA
This sequence comes from Kiritimatiellia bacterium, assembly GCA_044343885.1. Classification (GTDB taxonomy): domain Bacteria; phylum Verrucomicrobiota; class Kiritimatiellia; order RFP12; family JAAYNR01; genus VGWG01. The sequence goes on along the minus strand of JBIJDW010000244.1, from coordinate 4,031 downwards.
GCGATTCAGAGTCCTCGGTCCGCTGTTCATGGGCGCATGCCGGGCGCTGAGTCTGTTGACGGGCGCCGTCGCGGCCGGCTGGCGGGGGGAGCTGTCGGCACCTGTGCTGGCGTCGGCCGGGTTGCTCGGTCTTTACGTGGCCGCCGTCACGGCCATCGCCCGGAGCGAGACCCGCGCGACGGAACTGGGCTTTCGCCGCTGGCTTCCCGCTCTGGTTCTGGTGGCCGGTTTTGGCGCCGTAGGCTGGGCCGCTCGCCTGACGGGAATCGAAACATGGATATTCGCGTTCGCACTCGGCATCCCGATGGCCATTGGGGCGGGTCTGGTTGGGCATCATCTGGCCGGCCGGCCACCCCCGAGTCGGGTGCAGGCGGCCGTCGGACTGTGGTTGCGGGGTCTGCTGTTCATGCAGGTCTGCCTCGCCGGCATCGGTTGGGGCGGCCTGGTTGTGCCGGGTGTGATCGGCCTGGCGCTCTGGGCCTGCCAGGTCCGCCTCGCTAAACGTTTTTATTGCACATGATAAATCAAGGAACCCCGGAGTCTCGGCATGTCACCGTCCAAAAGAAAAATGTTGATCGTTCAAGCGGCGGCGCTTTCGCATGACGCCGCGCGCGGTCTCGATCTCGGCCTCGACTTTCAGGCCGGACAAAGCGTCTTCCCGGCCGTGACCTGCACGGTGCAGGCGAGCTTCCGCACCGCCGCGATGCCGTCCGCTCACGGCATGATCGCCAACGGCCGTTACGACCGCACGCTGCGCCGGGTCTCGCTCTGGGAACAGTCGTCGGCGCTGGTGGCGGGTCCCAGTCTGTGGCAGGATTTCCGCCGCGCGGGCGGCACCGTGGCCCAGCTTTTCTGGCAGCAGAGCTTGGGATGGGATGCCGATATTCTGCTCACGCCCGCACCGATCCACAAGAGCCATGGTGGCATGATCGAAGACTGCTACTGCCGCCCGGAGGGACTGTATCGGCAGCTTTGCAGCCGCATCGGCCGGCCCTTCCGGTTGCACCAGTACTGGGGACCGCTCGCATCGGCCAAGGTGGGCGACTGGATCGCCGCGGCCACGGCCGAAATCCTGACCGATCCGGCTCTGGCCCCCGGGCTGTGCCTGACCTACCTGCCATCGCTGGACTACGATTTTCAACGCTGCGGGCCTCATCATCCAAAAAGCCGACGGGCGATCGAGGCGTTACAAGGTCAGTTGCGCGTGCTACTGGCCGCTGCACAAAGGACCGGTTACGAGACCGTGATTTTTGGCGACTATGCGATCGTCGACTGCTCCGGCGCGGCGGTGCTGCCCAATCGCATCCTGTACGAGCACGGCCTGATGAAGGCGCGAAACGTAAAGGGCCGGCTCTATGCCGACTTTCACGCTTCGCGCGCGCTGGCGCTGGTGGATCACGAAGTGGCGCACATTCATATTGCGGACGGCGCCGATATCCCGCGTGTCCGCGAGATTCTGCTCGCCGCCAACGGCGTGGATCGGGTGTTGGACGCGGCGGCTCAAGCCGAACTCGGCATGCGACATGAAAACGGCGGCGAGCTGGTTGCCGTGGCTCGACCCGGGCGCTGGTTCGCCTATCCGTGGTGGACGGATCGCCGGAACGCGCCGGACTATGCCAGTCATGTGGACATCCATAACAAGCCCGGATTCGACCCGTGTGAATTGTTTTTTTCGTTGTTCCCGCCCGGCGTCTGCCAGGACACGCGTCGCATCGGCGGCACGCACGGGCGTATCGGCGAGGGGAGAGAGATAGCGATCGCCTCCACGATCCCCGCTCTGGCCGGTGCGGGCGGCATTGTCGAACTGGCTTGCGGGGTGAAACGGTGGCTGGAATCGGCATGAACCTAAAAAGGGCAGAAGACTGTGAGGCCGTGAGGCTGTAAGGATTGGATGGCAATCGGTTATGCAAATGTGGTCGGTTCACCCTTATCGCCTTACAGCCTTATAGTCTTACAGTCTATAGCCGTTTCTAGGATGAACGGAACACAATCGGGGTATTCGAAGGAAAACACGATGAGCGATCAGGATGCAACAGGGTTCGGCGATGTTTATCATCAACGGTTCACGGTCACGTTTGACTATCCCGTCCATTTTACCCGCGGTGTGTTCTCGCCGCAGAGTGAGACGCTGGCGCGCGTGATCGGCCGCCGGGGCGATGCGACGGTTCACACGATTCTCGTGTGCATCGACAGCGGCCTCGCCCGGGCCTGGCCGGACTTGGCGCCAACCATCGAGGCTTATGTGCATCGCCATGCCAGCAGCCTCGCGCCGGCTGGCCCGCCGGTGATCCTGCCCGGCGGCGAGGCTGCAAAGGAGGGCTGGGGCGCCGTTCACGAGACACTCGCGCACATCGGGCGGCTGCGGCTGGATCGTCACAGTTGCGTGATCGGCGTGGGCGGCGGGGCCATGCTCGACATGCTGGGGCTGGCCGTATCGCTGGCGCATCGTGGATTGAGACTCGTGCGTATTCCCACGACGACGTTGGCGCAGTGCGACGCCAGCGTCGGCGTCAAAAACGGGATTGACGACAACGGCACGAAGAATTTTGCGGGGACCTTTGCCCCGCCCTTCGGCGTCATCGTCGATTTCGATTTTCTCAGAACGCTCGCGCCGCGCGACTGGAGCGGCGGCTTGGCAGAAGCGTTCAAGGTGGCGATGATCCGGGACGCTCCGTTTTTCGACTTTCTCTGCGATCATGCGGCCGCGTTCGCCGCGCGCGACGCCGCGACACAGGAGGCGGTGATTCGACGGTGCGCCGTGCTTCATCTCGACCATATTGGACAGGGAGGCGATCCGTTCGAGACCGGATCGGCCCGTCCGCTTGATTTCGGACACTGGTCCGCGCACCAGATCGAGTTCATGAGCCATTATCGGATCGGTCACGGCCAGGCCGTGGCGATCGGCCTGGCGCTCGACGCCCACATCGCCCTGCAGACCGGGCTGGTGGCCAGCGCCGACTTCACGCGCCTCGTCAGGGGATTGACGGATGGCGGCTTGCCGGTCTGGGATTCCTGTATCGAAGCGCGCAACGACCGCGGGGAACTGCTTCTGCTGGCAGGACTGGAGCGCTTCCGCGAACATCTGGGCGGCGCGCTGAACATAACTCTGCCGGTCGGCATCGGGTCCAAGCGCGAAGTGCATGTTCTGGATGCCATCCACATCGAGACGGCCATTCAGGCATTAAGGACATTGTCATGAGAGTGCAGAGCCATCCTCCCATCCATCTGACCTACTGTATGAACGTCCATCCCGGCGAGACCTGGGATGAGAATTTCGCCGCCGTGCGGGACCAAGCCTTGCGCATCAAACGGCTCGTGGGCCGGCCCGGACCCTTCGGACTAGGCTTGAGACTGGGCTGGACGGCCGCACAGACCCTTGCCATTCCCGCCCGGTTTGACGCGTTCCGCGCGTTCTGCCGCGACAACGATCTGTACGTCTTCACCATCAACGGCTTTCCCTACGGACGTTTTCATGGCGGACCGGTGAAAGCGACTGTCTACCGCCCGGACTGGCGGCAGCGCGAGCGGTTGGACTATACGAATCTGCTGACGGATATATTGGCGGCGCTGCTACCCGATGGCGTGAACGGCAGCATTTCCACTGTTCCCGGATCATACAAGCCGTGGATTACGACCGTCGCCGATGTCCAGGCACTGGTGGCCAACATCGCCGACGCAGCCGCCCACGCGGCCGACACATTGACCAGAACCGGCAAGTCCATCGCGATTGCGCTCGAACCCGAACCCGATTGCACGATTGAAAACACCCGCGAAGTGATCGAATTCTTCACGGGGCCTTTGCGGGAATGGGGTGTCGCACATCTGCGCGAACAGCGCGGCATGAGCGCGGAAGCCGCCGAGACGACGCTGGCGCGACATGTCGGCGTGTGCTTCGACACGGTTCACATGGCCGTTGCGTTCGAGGATCTGGCGGACAGCCTCGATCGCCTGCGCGCCGCCGGGGTGCCCGTGAGCAAGATTCATCTCGGTGCGGCGCTCGGCGTGCGCGACGGTGCGGATGCGCCTGCGGC
>JBIJDW010000243.1:0-5278 GCA_044343885.1 Kiritimatiellia bacterium | reverse complement strand
CGCGGCCACGCGATCACCTTCCGCGTCTGCGGCAACGGCTTTCTGTACAAACAGGTGCGCAGCATGGTCGGTTTCCTTCTCCGCGTCGGAGCGGGAGCCGAAACCCCCGAAGCGGTGAGCGGCTTGCTCGACGCCCGCTCCTCCCGTACCGCCCGCGTCCCGTCCGCCGTCCCCCAGGGACTCTTTCTCTGGCGGGTGTGGTACCGGTGAAGAGAAAAGCTGAAATGCTGAAATGCTGAAAACTGAAATGAAACAGGCAACACGCACATGACTTTTTCGGCACACAGACTTCTCGGCACGGCCGTCGCGGCGGCGACGCTGGCGGTTGCTGCCGCGCGGGGTGAGAGCACCAACGCGCCTGCCCGGCGCCCGAGGCTACCGGCTGCGCCGATCCACGCCCACGACGGGACGCTGATGGTGGGCGCGGCGGCCGAGACGGCCGACTACCGAATGCCGGTGATGACGTTTGCGAACGGGGTTCGCGACGACCTTATGCGCACAACGGGCGTCAGCTTCGGCTCGCCGAAACGGCCGATCTTCATTTTCATCGGCAACGCCAGAGGCGAAACCGGGGCGACGCTCTCGCGCGTCCTCGACCCCCTCGGCAAGATCCGCCAACGGATCGACGTGCCCGATCCGGAGCGGGTCGACCTCGACGAATTCCGGTACGTAATCACACGAGCGTTTGTGCGCGACTGGCTGACGAACACATCGGGTGATCAACGGAAGTCCGCCACGGAGCCGCCCGTCTGGCTGTTGCGCGGCTTGGCGCGGCGGCAGGTGCGCGAGACGCGGTTGCGCGATTTCGAGCAGGCTTATCGAATGTGGTCGGGAGGCCGGTTGCCGTTGCTCGCGGAATTGCTTGCCGCCGATTCCATCGCCGCGCGCGATCCGGCCATCGCCGGAGCGCTGGTCGGGCTCCTCGCCGGTGAGCATGCGACGGGCGACCGGTTCCGCGCCCTGCTCACGCCGCTGGCCACAGGCGCGGTCTGGCGGGTCGAACAGGCGCTGCGGGTGCTCGATCCGTCGGGCGACGCCCAGGCGTGCGATCGGGGCTGGGACATCTGGATGCTGGCCGGCAGCCGGTCCGTCCTGATTCCCGGCATGACATCACCCGGCACGCTGCGCCGCTTCGGCAATCAACTTCGCGTGTTTCCGGTCGATGTCGCCGCTCCGGTTGCAAACGGCTGGCAGGGGTTGGTGCCCGAAGCGCTGGCCGCCGTTGCCGACGAGCCCTGGGCGCGACTCGCGGCCGCGCGCAAGGGAGAGCAGATAAGCGCGGCCGCCATCGGCCGCGACGAGACGTTCCGTCAAATCGCCGAAGCCTACGGCCGCTTCTTCGACTGCATCGCCACGAAGCGCGGCCCCGAACAGACCTCCGTGCTCCTCCAGGCCGCCCACATCCGACTCCGCAAGGCGCTGCAAGAAACGGCGGCCGGCAAGATACTGAACGAGCCAGTCCCACCGGTTGCCGACTGACAGGATCAACCTAATAAGGCTATAGGCTGAAAGACAGTAAGGCTATAAGGTTGAAAATGAACCGGTTACGGTTAGATTCTCACGCACCCAATGGTGAACCGACCCCATTTGCATAACCGATTGCCATCCAAGCCTTACAGCCTCACAGTCTCACAGTCTCACAGTCTTCTGCCCTTTTTAGGATCAATCCATAGCCGCAGCCAGCTCGCGGCCGAAGGCGCTGCACGAGACTTCGGTCGCGCCCTCCATGAGGCGGGCGAAGTCGTAGGTCACGGTCTTGGCGGCGATCACCCGATCCATGGCCGTGATCAGTTTATCGGCCGCCTCGGTCCAGCCCATGTAGCGGAACATCATCTCGCCCGACAAAATGAGCGAACCGGGGTTGACCTTGTCCAGGTTGGCGTATTTCGGCGCCGTGCCGTGGGTGGCCTCGAAGACCGCCACGCCCGTCTGGTAGTTGATGTTGCCGCCGGGGGCGATGCCGATGCCGCCGACGCAGGCCGCCAGTGCGTCGGAGATGTAGTCGCCGTTGAGGTTGAGCGTGGCGATCACGTCGTACTCCGCCGGCCGGGTGAGAATCTGCTGCAGGAAGGCGTCGGCAATGCAGTCCTTGACCACGATCTCGCGTCCGGTCCGGGGGTTGGCGAAGCGGAGCCACGGGCCGCCGTTGATCGGCGTCGCGCCGAACTCGCGCTGCGCCAGCGCGTAGCCCCAGTCGCGGAAGCCGCCCTCGGTGAACTTCATGATGTTGCCCTTGTGGACCAGGGTGACCGACGCGCGGTCGTTGGCGATGGCATAGGCGAACGCCGCCCGAACGAGTCGCTCCGTCCCCTCGATCGAGACCGGCTTGATGCCGATCGACGACGTGCCGGGAAAGCGGATCTTCGTAACCCCCATCTCGTCGCACAAGAAGCGAATCACCTTCCGTGCCGGCTCCGTGCCGGCCATCCACTCGACGCCGGCGTAGATGTCTTCGGTGTTCTCGCGGAAAATCACCATATCGGTGAGCTCGGGCCGTTTCACCGGCGAGGGAACCCCTTTGAACCAGCGGACCGGCCGCAGGCAGACGTACAGGTCCAGCTCCTGACGCAGAGCGACGTTGAGCGATCGGATGCCGCCGCCGACGGGAGTGGTCAGCGGCCCCTTGATCGACACAAGGAAATCGCGGCACGCCTGTAGCGTCTCGGAGGGGAGCCAGGTGTTCGGCCCATACACATCGTTGGCCTTTTCGCCTGCGTAAATCTCCATCCAAGCGACGGCGCGCGCGCCGCCGTAGGCTGCGGCAACGGCGGCGTTCCACGCAATCATCGCGGCGCGGGTGATGTCGGCGCCCGTGCCATCCCCCTCGATGAACGGAATGATCGGCCGGCCGGGCACCCGCAATGCGCCGTCCGTACCCATGGTGATCGCATCGCCCCCGTCCGGAATCCGAATTTTCTGGTAAGCCACAATCCTGCTCCTTTCACAAAAACAACCGGTCCATTTCCAACAGTGTAACACGCCGCACCGTCCGCCTCAAGATCCGCCTCAAGATCGGAGATTGGCTGTGGATTTGCCGCATTGACATCGACCTCTCGTTCCGGCATGCTTATAGGTATGAAAAGTTCATATCCGTTCGATCTCAGCGGGCATGTGCCCGTATCTTCCATGAGGCGATATCTGAACCCCCTGATCGCGCAGGCGCGCCCCGGAATCCGATCCCTCATGGCGCTCGCCGTGTGGCTGGCCGCCACAGGCGCCGGGGCCGGAGACGTGCCCGTTCCGGAACGGACAGAATTGCTCCGGCTGATCCGCGCCCAAGTGGATCACGCCGCGCTGGCACCGGACGTGCGAGCCGGAACGCCGCGCCCAGGCGCCAATCTGCCTCCGCTCGGCAAGGCGGAGGCAGAGGCCTGGCGCCAGGCGTTGTGGACCGCCTGGACCGAACAGGTGAAGGAGACGCGCACCCCCCAGCAGATCGAGCTCGGAGATCCCTGGACCACCGGCCGGGGCATCGTCGCCGCGACCTGGTGGCCGGCGCCGGACAAGAAGCAGGCGCTGGTCATGCGGTACTTCACCCGCGTGTTCGGTGAAAAGCCGGATGGCGGCTGGCCGCTGTACATCAACCTGCATGCGGGCGGGAATAATCAGGCTGACAATGACCGGTGCTGGGCGTTGACCCGGACGCAATACGCGATCGGAACCGGTCTCTACCTCTGCCCGCGTTCGCTGCGGGACCTGGCCGAGAGCTGGTACGACCCGGTCAACTATCCCCTGCTCGACCGCATCCTGGCCGAGGCCATGGCCCTGTGGGATGTCAATCCGGACAAGATCTACCTGATGGGCTTTTCCATGGGCGGCTGGGGCGTGATGCACCTTGCGCCCACGCTGCCCGACCGCTGGGCCGCGGTGTCCGCCAGCTCCGGCGCGGGGTTCGTGGGCGCGACCGGGCGCAGTCAGCCGGACAACCTGCGCAACACTCCCATCCTGATACAATCCGGCGGCACCGATATCGACTTCGGCCGCCTGCCGCTGTCCCGCGCGTTCGCCGCCGCGCTCAAGGGGTTCCATGAGCGGGATCCGACGGGCTACGAGGTGGTGTTCAAGGAACACGCCGGCCAGGGGCACCAGATCAACGACGGCGACGCGCCGGGCTGGCTGGCCCGACATACGCGCGACCCTTTGCCCACGCGCATCGTCTGGCAGCAGCCCTTCCCCACAACGGGGAACTCCAAGGAGAACATCGATAAGCTGAACGCGCGCGACTGGGCCACGGCGGCGCATTATGCGCGGCAGGCTGGCTGGCTGCGCAATGATCAACCGGGCGCCTACCAGCGCATCGTCGCGAGCCGGGTTGGCAACACGGTGACGATCGAGGAAGCCGATCACGTCGGAGAGATCGTCATCCTGCTCAACGACCGCCTGGCGGATCTCGATCAGCCCGTGCGCGTGCTGTGCGGCGGCAAGGAACTGGCTTCGGTCACGCCGAAGCGGACGGTTGACGCGTTGATCGCCTCGCTGATCGCGCGCGGCGACCCGCAGATGATGTTCTCGGCAGAACTGGTTGTGAAACCCGGCGACACGACGGCCGCGCTCGAAGGGAATGACCTGACGACTGCGGCGGATCTCCTGCGCCGCTCGCGTTACCGCCAGGCGAAGGGACGCTTCGCCGGGGCGCTGGACGACCTCGATGCGGCCGTCAAGCTGGACCCGGCGCGCGGTCTGGACGGCGGGTTCAAGGAGATGCAGACGTTGGCCGCCACACTCAAGGACGTGCCCCGCTCCGCTGAAATCGTCCGCCGCTGGGCGGACGCGGACGCGGGCAACGCCAGCCTGCAGCAGCAGGCGGCACAGTTTCTGCTTGGTAATGACCCCGCCCACCCGGTAGATGCAGTCGCCGGGTTGCGCTTCGCCGAACGCGCTGTCGCGGCCCAACCCACCAACCCGCGATTTCTTCAGACGCTGGGGTTCGCCCAGCACGCGAATGGCAAGGTGGAGGAGTCCGTGGTCACCATCCGGAAGGCGATGAGCCTTTTGCCGGCGAAGGGTAGCGAGGAGCAGCGCAAGCGAATGGAAATGATCGTGAAAGCGTTCGAGGGAAAAGATCCGGCGCCTGACACGCCCGGGGCTGGCACGCCTCCGTCATCGGCCATCCCGACGCCCAACACGCCGGCGACAAACCCGCCCGCAGCGGGCAAGCCGGCGTCGGAGGTCGCTCGCGACACGCTTTCCCGGCAGCTTGACAGGGCCAAGTTCGTGATCCACACCGATCTTTCCGAGGTTCAAGCCAAGCACTACGCGGCCTTCTTCGATGGCTTTT
>JBIJDW010000242.1:0-5281 GCA_044343885.1 Kiritimatiellia bacterium | reverse complement strand
AAAAGCGGCCACGCGCAAGCGGGTGAGCGTGTAAATATCCACATACAGGTGCAAACGCCAGACCGCCGAAGCCGTCAACAACACATTCTGTGCCAACCAGCCCAGCACCAGCGCGCGCGCCAACGGGTCACGCTCCGCCCGGCGCCCGGGCGGGAAGAAGTACAACGTCAACCCGGCCGACAATAGCGCTGTCGCCACCAGCGGATAGGCACCACGGTGCGCATAGGCCGCATAAGTCATCCCTTCCGGCAACGCATACCCGCCCCAGAGATAAATCAGATCCGTCACGGTTTCCATCGCGAACAACACGTTGAACACCCCCAGGCAGCGCCAGACCAGCGCAGGCTGTCCCTCGGGCGGACGTGCCAACAACGGCAACGGCGGCGGAAGCGCCTGTGGCAGCGAACGTTCTTGCCGAATTCGCCAGAACCCCCACAACCCTGCCGCCACGCCCAGCCAGAACAGAACGCGTATCAATGCCGGCAGTTCCAGCCATTTGAAGAAATCGATGACTGCACGCAGGACATAACTCCCCCCGCGTTCAATCACCGGATTCGCCAGGCAGAACAGATACAGAAAGACAAGCCCGAGTGCCAGCGGCACGATCCAGGCGAGACAGATCCGGCTCAACGATGCACCGGCGCGACGAGACACACTGCGCCGACGCCGTAGCAGCCGCAGGTCACGTGCCAGCCCGCCCACCAACCGGAGCGGAACCCGCAGCACCGCATATGCCCATGCGCCGGCATGCCTCACCTCGGCATCCACGCGCGCGCCTGCCATGGCCACCAACGCCAGCACAGCCAGACAGGGCGCCAAGACACCCCCGCGATAGACGACCGCACTCGAGGCGATCGCCAGGACCAGCAGCGCCGCAACCCAATTCTTGGCCACCGGCGCCGGCCGCAACGCCAGCAACACTCCGACCAGCAGCAGAAACACGCCGCACAGCCAGCCATAGGGCTGCCGATAGAAAGTCAGATCCGCCAGTGCCGTCACCAGCACCACCGTCAACCACAGCCATTTCACCGATGCCACGCATCGGGTGAACCATCGTATCGCGTTGTTCATCTCTTCATCTCCCGGTTATTTCCACCAGGGCGGGCGTCACGCGCCCGCCGTATGCATCCTGCCGGCCTCGTAGCTGCCGACCTACTGAATGTGATGGTTCGCCGCCATAGGCCACCTGCTTGGCCAGACGCGCCAGATTGCGCATGCCCACCAGATGCCCCAAGAGGGAAGCCGGACGACCAAACTTGCGGTAGAGGAGATTGAATTCCAAATACGCCCGCACCTGGGCTGTCGCGGTTGGCCAACGACGCACGATCCCTTCCCAGGAGTAGAACCGACGGTACATCCACCGATGCCCCTGCTCCAGCTCCGTCGCCGACATGCGCGCCGGCCGAAATACGGCGTGTGCCGTGTTGTAGTGTTCGTAATCGCGATCAAAAATACGTCCTTCGGCTGCCAATTGCGCATGCAGCAGGGTCCCGGGATACGGCGTGAGGATGTGCGCCGTCATGGATGCAACGCGATTGCGCAGCAACCAGTTCAGCGTATCGGGAAAGATATCCGGCGTGTCCTCATCGAATCCGAACACCATGCTGGCGTTGACCAGCATGCCGCGCGCATGAATCCGGGCAATGGTGGCGTCATACTCCTCCGGTCGGTTTTGCCCCTTGCGGCACCCCTGCAAGGCTTCACGGCGTACGGTTTCAAAACCGATGAACAGACTCTTGCAGCCACTGGCCGCCATGTCGTCGAGCAGGTCCTCGTGTCGGCCAATGTCAGCCGAGACGGCGGTATGCCACGTCAGGTTCAGCGGCCGCAGGGCAGCCAACAACTCCCGTGCCTGGCCGGGATCACCGATGAAATTGTCATCAATGAACATCACGTGTCGCGTGCCCAGGCTCTCGATCTCGCGCAGCACGTGGCTGACGGGTTTCATCCGATACCGCGCGTCAATGTTGGGCGAACTGTTATAGCAGAAAGAGCAACGCCACGGACAACCGCGCCCGGCCGTCAGCGTATTGGTAAACAGGTAACGCCGGGCATCGAGCAGTTCCCATCGCGGCACCGGGGTGTCGGCCGGATCAACCGGTCGTGTGTTGCGGTAAAACCGCTGCAGGCAACCGGTCTCGACGTGTTGCAGCAGCTCCGGCCACACATATTCGGCTTCGCCGATCACCACGGCATCGCTGTGCAACTGGCACTCCGCCGGACAGGCCGTCGGGTGAATCCCCCCCATGACCACCGGAATTCCGCGCCGACGGTAATCGGCTGCGATGCGCGCAGCCCGTAGAAAGGTGTCGGCCTTGACCGTAATGCCCACCAGATCCGGCGCATCGCTCCGGTCCAGTGGCTGCACGTTCTCGTCCACCACCGTCACCCGATGCCGGGGGGGTGTCAGCGCGCCCAGCACCAGCAAGGCCAGTGGCGGCGCCATGTGCGTCTTCCAGTCCGAATCCATCGGACGCCGCGTCACCGCCGGCGAGATCAGTTTGATCCACATGGTTGTGTTGTCCTCACTATCGTGGCGCGCCAATGACTCCCAGCCACGGGCTTATCACCTGAAACCAGAGATGCTCGAAGAAGTTGCTGGAAAAGGCGGCCGGATTCCAGAACGTGATCGCCAGATCGGGGCGCTGTATAAACGGACTCAGCAGCCACGAACACTGCGTGCCGACCAACCCCGTCGTCAGCACCCAGGCAACCAACACCCGCCACGCCGCCCCCCGGTCCGGCGTCAGCGCGCACAGCAGACGAAACAAGCGCGCGTAGCCAATCACTCCGGCACAACCAACACAGATCACCAGCGCCGACAGCAACACGCGATAGGTATCCAAACCATCTGGCGCGTTGGGTGACGGTGCCTGCGTGGCAAAAAAAGCCACCACCGGCGACAGCGACGCCAGCAGTACCGCAGTGATGGACAACGCCCCCAGGACGCAGCGCCGCACCTGCCGCACCGAAAGCCCGCCGCCCAGTAACCAGTTCAGCATGGTATTAGCCGCCACACTCAACCAGACCACCGCATGCAGCATCAGCGGCATCTTGATGGCACCATACAGCGCCTGCAAGGGCGAGCGCCAGCAGCCAAATGCCGCGCCAAACGCCGCCATGCCGATGACAATCAGCAGGCTCCAGCCGAGGGAGAACGGCTCCGTGCTTCGGTCTTCGCGCAACGCATCGACCAACGATTTCTCCATACGGCACAGCCGCACGGGATCCATGGCCCTGCGTAGACCTCCGTTGGCACCATTGCTTGCTCCGCACATCTGCGCTGCTCCTTTGCGTCTCCTAATTGAACCAGGCATGCAGGAAGAATTCCCGCGTCGCAAAATCCCAGCCCTCAAAGGGTCCCATCAGCGGCCGCAACGTGGTCGTCATCTGGAGACAAACCACGACAAAGATGATGCACCAGACCGGGAGCGCCTGCATCAACGTGCCGTTTAAATCGACCAGCCAACGACCCAGTCGCCGTAGCGCAAACACGCACGAGATCAGCCAAAGCAGAACATGCATTCCGCCCATAAAGCCGGCGGAATGCGTGGACTGCGTGAAGATCCACGCGACCGGCGCAAAACCCGCCATCAAAACCACCAGCAAGGCCAGCGAAGCAGCCAGCAGCCCGGTCAGATCGCGCGCCGACTGCCGGCCTCCGGACAGGCAGAGCAGAATGTACAGACTGGGCCAGCAGATGACAGCGGACGCCAGCAAACCGCCTGCCAGTTTCACCGGCACAATCGCGATCTGCATGTCACCCGGAAATAGCCCCACGACTACGCCGTAGGCCGCCATGCCCAGAAGCCCCATGACGGTGAGTTGCCGCGTCAGGTATCCGCTGTCGGCGCCGGTCAACCCCGCCGCCAGGCGGTCGGGTTGCTTGAGCAACGCATCCAGAATCGCACCCCAGCCACGGATCGGACGGCGATCCACGACCCGCTCCGACAGCGGCGGCGGCTGACCGAAAACATCTTCAGCGCCGATGCTGCTATCTTTGACAGGATCTTGTTCTGTATTCATGATGAACCTCCTTTACGTTGTGCTAGTGACACTTAGAAAATAGAAGATGCGAAGCACACATAGCCCGTTGTTTTTCCTACACTAATCGTGTGATTCCCACTTTGGCTGCGACCAATTACAAACACGTCTACCTTCGGCAGGAACTTTTTCGGAATGAGCCGAGCCAGATCGTTTAAATCGGGTCGCGGGGATTCACTCCATCGGTAGTTGTACTGTTGTTCGTCGTGGTATCGCTTTAATCCGGCAATCAGTTGCTCAATGCCGCTCGGATCAATAAGGTAAATGTCAACACTCCCTCCATCTCCATGCCATCCTCCGTACGAACTCGCCTCAAATCCTGCCAGCACATGAATTGTTGGGTTTAGGTGGTTTAAACTCTCAACTAATTGATGCGCTGGTATCTCACTGCCTTTGTCCCGTGCTGCGCCAAAATCACTTGCTACGCGCAAATACAAGAGAATCCAAATCGTAAAGCAAAGACCGACGACACCTACAGAGATCCAGATTGCAATTTTTAGTCGGCGTTTCATTGTTTTTCCCGATGCCCGGCGGGTCAGGCGGCCCCGCCCTTGTCACAAGCTGGCGTCGACGGCGGACGCCACAGGCCAAAGACCATGGCCACGGCCGCGCACTCCCAGCCGAACGGACCGTATCCGGCAAACCCCAGCAGCGGCATTTCGAAGATATGGAAGCGACCGACGTACGGCACGTCATACACCCAGCGCGCCAGACTGTACATGTTCCACATCTCCCAGAATCCGCCGCAGATCACCGCCGCCAGAGAGAGGCGCACGAGCGTGCGCCAGTCGCCGCGCCCCAGATCATCAAACAGCGTAGCTTCGCCTGCCGCAGCCAGCAGCCCGCATAACAGCGCCAGCGGCGCCAGCCAGAGCAAGGGGAAGAGCACATTCGGAAACACGGGAAGACAAAACAGTCCGACTGCGCCCGCCAGCGCAAATCCCGCGCCCGCCAGCCGCGGACGCGCCAACCGAATACGGACCCAATCCTCCAGTCCGGCGGTCAGACGCGGCATCGTGGCCAGCCAGTCATGTGTTCCCAGTACCGCCGGCAGCACGGTTGTAAAGGAGAGCGTGGCCATGAGCGCATACTCGAACGGCGAAAAGCCTTCCACGTTCTGATAGAACCAATTTTGCACGCCGCGGTTGAGAAACTCGAATCCCCACCAGAAAACCGCGCTGCAGGCTGCCAACCCCGCCAGCGCAACAGGACGGCGCGTGAGTCCACACGTACCCGC
>JBIJDW010000241.1:0-5287 GCA_044343885.1 Kiritimatiellia bacterium | reverse complement strand
CTGACCATGCAGAAGCGGGCGCGGCGCCGGCGATTCGCGTTTGCGGGCTGACGCTGGCCTACGGGGCGCGGGTGATCCAGCGGGATCTCACTTTTACCGTCAATCGGGGGGATATCTTCGTCATCATGGGCGGCAGTGGCTGCGGTAAAAGCACGTTGCTTCGCCATCTGATCGGATTGCAGCGGCCGGCAGCGGGCGACGTATTTTATGGGACGGTGCCTTTTTGGCAATTATCCGCCTCTGCGCGGCGGGAGGCGATGCGCGGCTTTGGCGTGTTGTATCAGAGCGGGGCGCTGTGGAGTTCCATGACGGTGGCGGAAAATGTGGCGCTGCCCATGCAGCTCTACTCCGACCTGCCACCGGAAGCCATTCGTGAGCGCGTGGCGTTCAAGCTGGCGCTGGTCGGGCTGGCCGGCTGCGAAGCTTGCTATCCCGGGGAGCTCAGCGGCGGAATGAAGAAGCGCGCGGGGCTGGCGCGGGCCATGGCGCTGGATCCGGAAATCGTCTTTTTCGACGAACCCTCCGCAGGGCTTGATCCGGTGAGCGCGAAACGGCTG
This sequence comes from Kiritimatiellia bacterium, assembly GCA_044343885.1. GTDB lineage: Bacteria > Verrucomicrobiota > Kiritimatiellia > RFP12 > JAAYNR01 > VGWG01. The sequence goes on along the minus strand of JBIJDW010000241.1, from coordinate 4,730 downwards.
GATGACCTCATTCTGGAGCTGCGCGACAGTCTGGGCACGACGGTCGTGGTGGTCACGCACGAGCTGGCAAGCCTCTTCGCGATCGGATCGAACGGTGTTTTTCTGGATGCCGAGGCGCAGACCCAACTGGCGCTGGGATCACCGCGGGAGTTGCTGGCGCGGTCGGCTGATTTGCGGGTGATCCGTTTTCTGACGCGCGCCGGGGACAGTCCGACGGAGACAGCGCTGCCGCTGCAGCCGACGGTCGCACCCCTCAAGTAAAGGAGTAACACAAAATGAGTGAAGAGGCAAAAAAGAAGATAATCGGCGCTTTTGTCGTCGGCGGTCTGGCGTTGGCGGTTGTGGGCGTGATCGCCTTTGGATCCGGACGGATGTTCACCCAGACCCAGCGGTACATCCAGTATTTTGACGAATCTGTGAAAGGGCTGAGCGTCGGCGCGCCGGTGATGTTCCGAGGCGTCAAGATCGGTTCGGTAGTGGCGATCAAACTCGAGGGTGATCTGGCCAGCATGAAGTTTTTGGTTCCCGTCGTCACCGAAATCGACACCCGTGCTTTTGCGCTCGACGGTGCCGGCATGCAGGGGCTTGAGTATCATCAGGCACTCATCGAGAAAGGGTTGCGCGCGCAGTTGCAGATGCAGAGTTTTGTCACCGGGCAATTGCTGATCAACCTCGATTTCCATTCCGGAAAGCCGGCACGGATGATGCCTGACCGCACCGGGCACTTGCAGATTCCGACCATCGTGTCGGCTAGCCAGGAGCTCACTCGGAGGCTGGACGAATTGCCGCTGGCGGAGCTGCTGGATCGCGCGAATCAGGTGCTGGTAGGTCTGAACCAATTTCTTCAGGATCCGGCCCTGCAGCAACTGCCGGGCACCATCACCAATTGGGTCAGCGAAACCCGGATCGTGATCGCGTCGACGGGTGAAGCCGTGGAATCGGTATCGGAACAGGCGCAACAGACGCTGGAGGCTGCGACATCGGCGTTCGCGGCGCTGGAGCGGATGCTGGCGCTCGAAGAAGGGCCGGCGGCCGATCTCACGGAGACGGCGGGCGACGCGCTTCGCGAGGCGCAGCGCGCCTTTGCGCAGCTCAACAAAACGGGGCAGACGCTGGACGGGGTGCTGCGCGATGATCGGCCGATCGAGGAGATGCGCGAGGCGTTGCGCGAGCTGGGGCTGGCGGCGCAGGCCGTGCGGACGTTGGCCGACACGTTGGAGCGACACCCCGAGGCGGTGCTGCGCGGCAAGAAGGCGAACAAAGGAGGTCAGCAATGAAAAGAATTCCGTGGAGTGCCCGTGTCGGCGGGGTCTTAGCCGTCCTGTTCGTGGCCGGATGCGCCAGTTCGCCCACCGTTCGGTATTACGCCTTTTCGGCGCGACGGCTTCCGGAGACGGTCGTGTCGAAAACGCCGCCGCCCCGCGTGATCACGGTGGGTCCGGTTGCGCTGGCCGACTACCTGAATCATCCGAATGTCACGGTGCGCAGGGACAGCGGCGGCGCGCAGACGCTGGTTCATCTGGAATTCGACCGCTGGGGAGGCTCTTTCCGAGATGCGGTAACCCGCGCGGTCATCGACAATCTCTCGGCCGATCTCGCGGCGCAAAACGTCCTTGTGGCGCCGCGGAGCGACACGGCTGCGGGCGATCTCGGCGTGAGCCTCTCGATCAACCGCTTTGAAAGCAACGGCGTGCGCGTCGAGTTGCAGGGCGCGTGGTTTCTGACCGATACGGCCACGCGGCAGTTTCGGGCCGCTGGCGTGTTGCAGGCGTCGGTGCCCGTGGCGGGGAACGGTGCGGCGGCAACCGTCACGGCCATGAGCCGCGCGCTGGAAACGGCATGCGGCGAACTTGCCGAACGCGTGCGGCAGACGTGGCCGTCGCCGGTCGCTGGTCAGTGAACGCGTGGGTCGCTCTAAAGAGTAAACGACAGACCGGCCCGTGTGGGCCCTTTTGCGGCAGGCCAGCGGCTGGAACCGTGGGCCTGGAAAAAATTCTAAAAATAGTGCTTGCATCTTTCGGCACGAATCGGTTATTGTATCGCCACTTACGAAGTAGCCGGTTTTTTCAGCCCCTTTGGGTGTGATGGCACGACGTGAGCGGGAGGTCCGCGTCAGCGGACGATTCAAGGTAAGCGTTTTGAGAGATACGACCAAGTTTCAAGCGGTGTTGCGCGTCAGTTCTGACGTGTCTGTCTTCTTTTTTCCCCAATCATCCCAGCCTGTGCGGCATTCCGGTTCGTCCGGGCGCGCCTATTCTTCCGATGTTTCATTTTTGGGTGTTCCGATGTTTCATTCCCGCCTAGTGCGGGGGTGGCGCGGAGCATAGGCACGAACAAGCCTGGGAATTCGGATTGTGCCATGCGATCCGGCTTCGCCCATTCAGACAAGACGCGACATGGCGGCAGAGAAGAAGAAGAGAGAAGGATAGCATGGATATCTATGTTGGCAACCTCGCCTATTCGACAACCGACGATGAGCTCCGCGAGCTTTTCGCGGCACACGGCGCCGTGAGTTCGGCCCGCGTTTGCATTGACCGCATGACCAGCCGGAGCAAGGGTTTCGGATTCGTCGAGATGCCGAACAGCGAAGAAGCCCAGGCGGCAATCGCCGCGCTCAACGGCCGCAACATCGGTGATCGGGCGCTGCGCGTGAATGAGTCGCAGCCCAAGCCTCGCAGCGACGCACCCCGCTCCGGCGGGTTTGGCGGCGGCGGCGGCGGCGGACGTCGTGAAGGCGGCGGCGATCGTCGCGAACGCGGCGGTGGCGGCGGCTCCTCTCGCTGGTAAGCGTCAGGAACAGCAATGATTCGAACGAACGGGCGGCCCTCACGGGTCGCCCGTTTGTTTTTTTGTAGGCTATAAATGGTTTGGCGGGTCCGTCTTTTTTTGATACTATTTCACTATGCATATTGGACTTCCTAAAATTATTCAGGGCGGCATGGGTGTTGGCGTGTCGAATTGGCGCCTGGCGCAGACGGTTTCCAAGCTCGGGCAACTGGGTGTCGTGTCGGGAACCGCGCTCGATCTCGTGATGGCGCGGCGGCTCCAGACGGGCGACCCCGGCGGCCATGTCCGGCGCGCCCTCAGCCATTTCGCGTGGCCCCAGATGGCGCAGCGGGTTCTGGACGCGCTGTTCGTGCCGAACGGCATCAAGCCGAACGAGCACTACAAGTTTCTGGGTATGCACACCATCCCGGAAAATCACGCGCATAACGAATTGTGCATCGTGTCGAATTTCGTGGAAGTCTTTCTCGCTCGCGAGGGGCATTCCAATCCGGTCGGCATCAATTATCTCGAAAAGATACAACTGCCGCATCTGCCATCCCTCTACGGAGCGATGCTGGCGGGCGTGGCGGTGGTGATCGTGGGTGCGGGCATTGCCGTGGATATTCCGGGCGTGCTGGACGTGCTGGCGCAGCATCAGCCCGCCACGTATGCCATTCGTGTGCAGGGCGCGCAGGCCGATACAGAATGCACGGTGCGATTCGATCCGGCCGATTATATTGAGGCGGGTGCGGCGCTGCCGGCGCTTTGTCGGCCTGACTTTCTTCCAATCATTTCTTCCGACGCGCTGGCCTCGATATTCATTCGCAAGGCCAGCGGGCGCGTGGACGGGTTTGTCATCGAAGCGCCCCAGGCGGGCGGACATAATGCACCGCCACGGGGTGCTCTGCATCTGACCGATGACGGCCAGCCGATTTACGGGCCGCGTGACACGGTCAATTTTGCGGCCATACGCAAATTGGGCCTGCCGTTCTGGGTGGGCGGATCGTATGATTCTCCCGAGCAGTTGAAGGTGGCGGAAGGGGAGGGGGCTGCCGGCATACAGGTCGGCACGGCCTTTGCCTTGTGCACCGATTCGGGGCTTCCATCCGAGATCCGACGGGCGCTGGTGACCAAAGCGCTCGCCGGCGAGGCGCACGTGTTTACCGATCCCGTGGCCTCACCGACGGGCTTCCCCTTCAAGGTGGCCCAGTTGGAAGGCACGCTTTCCGATAGTGCGGTTTATTTGAAGCGACAACGCATTTGTGACTTGGGCTACCTGCGTGAGGCTTACCGGCGTGAGGATGGCACGGTGGGATACCGGTGTGCCGCCGAACCGGAATTGAATTATCTCGCCAAAGGCGGGAAGGCGGAGGAGCTTGTGGGACGCAAGTGCGTGTGCAACGGGCTGCTGGCAAACATCGGCCTGGCCCAGCGCCTGCCCGATCGGAGCGAACCTTGCCTGCTGACGCTGGGTGATTCATTCGCCAACATCGGAAAATTCTGCCACGCGGACAGTCTCGATTTCAGCGCCGAGGATGTGGTGCGCAGGCTCTTGGGGTAGCAGCATGGGTTGCGGTGGATGCCATGGCCAAATATGATTTTGCGGGCAAAGTGGCCGTTGTGACCGGTGGCGCGCAGGGGATTGGCGATGGCATCGTGCGCAAGTTGCTCAAGGACGGCATGTCGGTGGTCGTCGGCGACGTGGATCCCGAGGCGCTGGATGAGGCGTCTGCCGAGCTGACCCCATCGGGCCGCTGGTTAGGTGTGCGGACCGACGTGGCGTGCGAAACCGACGTGCGGGCGTTGATGCGGGCGGCCGTCGCACGCTTCGGCCGGATCGACGCGCTCATCAACAACGCCGGGATCGGCAGCGTCCGAACGCCTCTGGAGGAAACGACGCTGGCGGTCTGGGATCGCGTGATGGCCGTCAATCTCACCGGACTGTTCCTGTGCGCACGCGAAGC
>JBIJDW010000240.1:0-5289 GCA_044343885.1 Kiritimatiellia bacterium | reverse complement strand
GGCGAATCGGGCACCGGCAAGGAACTCGTCGCCCGCGCGCTGCACTACGGCAGCGCCCGCCGCAACGGCCCGTTCATCGGCGTCAATTGCGCCGCCCTTCCCGAAACGCTCATCGAGAGCGAGCTGTTCGGACACGAGAAGGGCGCCTTCACCGGTGCGCAGCAGCAGCGCAAGGGGCGCTTCGAGCTGGCCAATGGCGGCACGCTGTTCCTGGATGAGATCGGCGACATCAGTCCGGCCGTGCAGATTCGCCTGTTGCGCGTGCTCCAGGAACGCGTCGTCGATCGCGTCGGCGGCGATGTCCCGATCACGGTGAACGTCCGCATCATCGCCGCCACCAACCGCAATCTGGAGGCGGCAATCAAAGAGGGGCGGTTCCGAGAGGATCTCTACTACCGGCTCAACGTCTTTCCCATCTACCTGCCGCCGCTGCGCGAACGGAAGTCCGACATCCTCCTGCTCGCCGAGTATTTTTTGAAGAAGCACTGCGAGGTTTACGGCAAAAGCATCAAGCGCATCTCCACCACCGCCATCAACATGATGATGGCCTATCACTGGCCGGGGAACGTACGCGAGCTTGAGAATTGCATCGAGCGGGCGGTGCTGACCGCGACCGACGAAGTGATCCACGGCTACACCCTGCCGCCGACGCTGCAGACCAGCGAGGCGACGCACACGGCGTCGCTCCCCGACGACGGCGCCAACTTCCGGACGCTGATGGAAAGCTACGAGCGCGAGATCCTCGTCGACGCCCTGAAGAAACACCGCGGCAACGCCGCCGGCGCCGCCCGATTCCTCCAGACCACCCAGCGGATCATCAATTACCGCATCCGCCAGCTCGGCATCGACCCCAAGGCGTATCGCTGACGCTCGGCCATCTTGACGTTTATCCCCGCTTCTGGCATCATCCTGCCCATGGAAACGACACAGGATATTCAGGACATCCAGGCGACCCCTGATTTGCTGGATCGCGCCCTCAAACTGTCGGGTCTGGTTACCCGACTTTTTCGCGAGGCGGGGTGGGACCTGGTTGTAGTCGGCGGGTCGGCCGTCGAGTTCTATACCGAGGGTTCCTACATGTCCGGAGACATCGATTTGTGTCGCCGGAACCTGGCCCCCATCCCGCTGAGGCTGGCTCAGGACTTGATGGGCAGACTCGGGGCCACGGGTGGCCCGCGCAGTTGGAAGGTGGCGGGGCTTTTCGTGGATTTGCTCGGTCTCCTTGAGAACGAATCGATCGTGCCCTGCCGGACCATGTACACGCCTTACGGCGTCATTGCGGTCATTCCCGCGGAACTGGCTCTTGTGGAGCGATCGCTGCTTGCGTTCTATCCACAGCCCGATTCTGATGCCAGAAATGTGGCCAAGAAGCTGCTGGCGGTTTGCGTCAGCGGAGATACGCCGGTCGATTGGGCTGAGATCCGGCGGCTGGCGGAACTGCCATCGTTCAACATCGCGAGGGAATTGGATCAATTGAAACAGGAGGTGGAACGTGAACTCACCCTCCAAGCTTAAGACCGACTGGACCTGGGAGGAATGGCAGGCGAGCCGTTCCAAACGGCGCGCCGTGGCCCTGCGGATCGGCCCGGCGGTCGTGAGGCGGCGTGAAAGCTCGGCCGACTCCACGTTGCGTCCGTCCTTCAACAACGAACGCGGGCCTGCATTCGGCAAGACAACGTGAGTCTGGCCGACGGACGGCTCTGCTCAGGGCAGGCCGTGAAAACTACCGCAGCCACGGTCGCCGCAACAACAACAGCAATGCTGGAAAAAGGAGCAATGAAGACCATGTACATAGCAAAAGTCAAGATGGTGGCGGCGGTGATAGCCGGCGTGGCAGTGATCGGCGGCGGCGGCGTGATCGCGGCGACGGACCTGGCGGCGGGCGGGGACGGCGGGCGGCCGACGGCGACGGGCGATTACCTGGTGATCGACCTGTCCGGCGGGCCGGTGGCATCCAACTATCCGGTGGGTTATCTCAGCGCCGTACCGTCCGGTGGATGGACCGATGAACACAAGACCACCAAGCTGGTGATGCGCAAGATCCCGGCTGGGACGTTCACCATGGGGTCGCCCACCAACGAACTGGGGCGCGACATCTCGATGCCCTCGATTGGCATGGAGACCCAACACACGGTCACGCTCACAAAGGCGTTCTACATCGGGGTCTTCGAAGTGACGCAGCGGCAGTGGGAGCTGGTGATGGGGAACAAACCCAGTAATTTCAAAAACGCCACCTATTACGCGAGCAGGCCGGTGGAGCAGGTGAGCTACTACGACATCCGGGAGAACACGAACAACAGCGCGATCAGTCCGAACTGGCCGGCAACGAACGCGGTACACGCGGACTCGTTCATGGGCAAACTGCGGGCGAAGACGGGTCTGACGGGTTTCGACCTGCCGACGGAGTCGCAGTGGGAATACGCTTGCCGGGCGGGGACGGCAACGGCGCTGAACTCGGGGAACAATCTGACCCATACGAATCAGGACGCGCACATGAATGCGGTTGGCCGGTACTTTTACAACGGCGGTTCGGGGTACAGTCAGGATTGTGCGCCGAGCGCGGGCACGGCGGCAGTGGGGACGTATCAGGCCAACGCCTGGGGTTTGTACGATATGCACGGCAACGTCTGGGAATGGTGCCTGGACGTGTACAGTGCCTACCCTAGGACTGTGACCGATCCGAAGGGCGCGTCTTATTGGGCGCACCGCGTCGTTCGTGGCGGCAGTTGGGGCCACGGCGCGTACCTCTGCCGATCCGCAGACCGCGGCTACTACTACCCGAACGACCAGTACAACAAAATCGTTGGCCTCCGGGCTTGCTGCGCCCCCCCAGGTCAGCCGTGAGTTAAAGCAAGACAAGGGAAGAGTCTGGCGCGTGGCGACCGTTCGTTGATTCAGGGAAAGGCGCGCAGCAAGCGGTAGGGCATCGGCGTCCCGCCGCGCGCCGCTGATGATGGAGATGAACCTGGCCGAGCGCGCTGGGGACGGGCCTGAATGGCGCTCAGTTAAGGCGGCTATAGCCATCTTAATCGTAATCCTAATCTTGATCTTAATCTACTGGTGTAGAACGGATTACGATTACGATTACGATTACGATTATGATTACGATTATGATCGAACTATTTTTCGGATGACACCGAACCTTTTCACGAAGTCTGTCAGCATAGTGGTGAAAGGAAGGGCGTGTTTTGGTACACGGGTCACGTGATGCAATCGAAAACTGACAAGGAGCTGCTCGACCGTTTCGTCGCTACCGGCGACGGGGCTGCTTTTGCCGAACTGGTGTCGCGATACACGCCAATGGTCTATCGGGCGTGTCGACGATTGCTGGGCAATGACCACGACGCGGAGGATGCCACGCAAGCGGCTTTTGTTGTGCTGGCCCGGAAGGCGGGAAGCCTCCGACAGGAGGGCCGCTTGAACGGCTGGCTCCATCGGGTCGCGCGGCTTGTGGCGTTGGAGGCCCTGCGGAAGCGGATGCAACACGAAAGAAACCAGATGGAATGCACGCTTTGGCAGGAGAGTCTGGCTCCGGATCTGTCGGAAGCTGAGCACGATGCCGTGCGCAGCCATGTCGATGCGGAACTGGACGGCTTGTCGGCGATTCTGCGCGAAGCGATCGTACTGCGCTACCTGCGCGGATTCAGCGAGCAGGCGGCCGCGGTGGCGGCCGGGTGCCCGTTGGGCACGATGAAGCGTCGCGCCAGTGACGGCATTGCCAAGCTGCGGCAACGGCTGGCCAAGCGCGGCGTCGCGCTCGGCGGCGTGGCCCTCGTCGGTCTGCTCACCTCCGAAGCCTCGGCAGCTGTACCGGAAACACTCCTTCCTTCCATCCTGGCGACCGTGAAAACCGCCGTGGCGACAACCGCCACGGCCGCGGGCGCCACATCCACAGCAGCAATGCTGGCGAAGGGAGCAATGAAGGCCATGTACCTAGCAAAAGTCAAGATGGTGGCGGCGGTAGCGGCGGCAGTGATCGTGACAGGAACGGCGGTGCCGGTGGGTATTGCCGTGGCGCAGGCGGCAGGCAAAGAGGCGGAGGCACGTCATACCGCAACAAACGCGTCGGTTGTGGTCGCGTCATGCCCTGGCACGGCATCATCCTCCGTTGATACTGCTGAAACGATACTGGCCGGCTATCCGGCCGCCGTCCGTGCGGATTCACGCGCCATGACCTCCGCCAACGAGCTGATGCAGAAGCGGATGTACAAGGACGCCATCAGGATGCTGGAACCCTTGGTCGTGAAGCAGGGCGACGCGGACGCCGGACATGAACTTCTGCTGATTGCCGAGTGCTATTACATGCTCAAGGAATACGGCAATGCCCGGACATTCTTCCTGCGAGCGCTGCCGCATCAGAACACGCCCAACCGTAAGATCGTCTGTGAAGCCCGGCTGGCCGTGGTGGATTTCCGACTGGGAGACCTGAGCAGCGCGGATGAGCGCATCGGCAACTTCCTGCGTCTTTATCCTGCGGACGTGCGTGTCGGCACGCTCCTGACCGTGCGAATCCGTATCATCCAGCAAGGACGCCTGCCGGGGCCGGAAAAGATCAAACGGATCGAGGAGGAGTACGCGCGGATTGCGAACGACAAGGAACGGTTCGGATATTACAACTACATACTGGCCGCCCAGGCGCTGGGAGATCTTTACATCAGTTCCGGCAACGACCCGAAGGCCATTGCGCTGTATGTCCGGGCGGCCAATGAGATGAAAGCCACGATCTCAAAGCTGCCGGCGGACAAAGTCCGCAACGACCTGCAACGCGGCGTGGATGCCATGTCGATGCAGGTCGCCCGGTACTACTTCGACCGCAAGGAATACTCGGAATCTCGAAAGTGGCTGGAGACGATCACCTTTGATCCGGAACTGAAGAGCCAAGCCAAAGACTTGCTCGCGCAACTGATTGACCAGAAGGACAACATAACGAAGTGACTGGCATACTTTAGCAGCCCTGTTGAACTTGGCCTTGAGCCTCCTGCAAGACCCTTAAGGCAAAGGTGCCTCAGACCGTCTCGATCTTCTCCGCGATCTCCTGGAAGAATTCCGGCGACCAGATTGCCAGCGTGGACGGATCGCGGATGAAACGGCTCGTTTCCTCCCGCTCAGGGAATCGGCTCGTCAGGGCGGACGGTGATCGTGACGCGGCGACCGCGTGACCCGATGACGCCGGAATGGCTCAAATCCATTGGCCTGCGGCGCGGCGGGGACGCCGTCGCCCTACCCCGATTGCGTCGCCCCGATGGAACAGGAAATGCGCGAAGCGAGGTAGGGCGACGGCGTCCCCGC
>JBIJDW010000239.1:0-5304 GCA_044343885.1 Kiritimatiellia bacterium | reverse complement strand
CCGTGCGCCTCGCGACGAAGGAGATCCGCCAGCACACCATCCTGGACGGCAAACAGGGAATCATGCTGAAGGTGGTCAAGAAGGCCGAGGGCAACACCGTGGCGGTCGTGCGCGAGACACGCAAGCGGTTTGAACAGATCCGACGGGAGCTTCCGGGCGGGATGACCCTGACCTGGGTGGCTGACGAATCGGCCAATATCGAGGCCTCCGTCAACTCCGCCGTGGAGAGCGTGTGGCAGGCGGTGCTTCTCTGCGCGGCGATCTTGCTGATTTTCCTGTTCAATATCCGCACGACCCTCATCGTGGCGATCACCATGCCGGTCACCATCTGCATCAGCCTGTTCTTTATGCAGCTCGCCGGACAATCGCTGAACACGGTGACGCTGCTGGCGATTGGCCTCTCCACGGGCGTGCTGGTGTCCAACTCCATCGTGGTCCTGGAAAACATCGTCTCCAAATTCGAGACGATGGACGACCACTGGGAGGCCGCGCGCAGCGGCGCGTCAGAGGTTACCGTCGCGGTGCTGGCCTCTGCCGGCACCAACGTCGTCGTGATGTTTCCCATCGCGATGATGACCAGCCTGGTGGGACGCATGCTCAGCGCCTTCGCCGTCACGACCCTGATCATCAATGCCGCATCCATCCTGATCAGCTTCACCCTGACGCCCATGCTCTGCGCGATGCTGCTCGAACCGGCCAGCCAGCGAAAGCAGAATCGCCTCACGCGTCTGAGCCAGAGCTGGGATCACGGCTTTCAGCGCTTCGCAGCCGGCTATACGGCGGTCATCCGCCGTCTGGTCTGGCACAAGTACGCCAACGTGCTGGTCGTGGCGGGCTTTGTGCTGCTCTTCATCCTCACCCTGAAGATCGGAGGATCGCGCCTCGGCTTCAGCTTCTTTGCCCCCGAGGACGAGGGGCGTGTGTTTGTGCGTGTCGAACTGCCGGCGTATTACGATCTGAACAAGACCGTGGCCCGGCTCCAGGGCGTGCAGGAGCGCCTGCGCGGATTATCCGATCTCAAGCACGTGCTCACCACGGCGGGTAAGGCGGAGTCCATGAGCGGTCAGGCCACGGAGGGAGTCTACATGGGCCAGATCGAGCTGTTCTTCGCGCCGAAGATGGAACGCGCCTGGAACATCCAGGACCGGCTCGCGGAGATCCGGACCCTGTTGGCCGACGAGACGGACTGCCGCGTCTCGGCCTCCGTGCCGGGCAAGATGGGCGGACAAAGCTTTCAACTCGATTACAGCCTCACGGGCGATGATCTGCAGGTGCTGGAGACTGCAGCGACCGCGATTTGCGAGGCGGGCCGCGGCGTGGAGGGCGTGGCGCAACTGGATACTACCGTGCGCGACTCCAAGCCCGAAATTCGAATCACCCCCCGGCGGGCCGTAATGGCCGATCTCGGGCTGTCCGCCGCCCGGCTCGGCATGATGATCCGCGCGAACGTGGATGGCATCGAGGCCGCCAGCTACAAGCGTGGCGACCGCACCTACGATATTCGGGTGAAGCTCGCCGAACAGCCGGGCAAGGATCAGGTCCGCCAGTTCCTGCTGCCGGGCGCCGAGGGCCGCCCCATTGTGCTCGAAACCGTTGCCGCTGTCGATGACGCTCGGGCGCCGATTCAGATCTTCCGCGTGGACAAGCGGCGCACCATCAAATTGCTCGGTGATATCCGCCCGGGCGCGACCATGAGCGGCGTGAGCGGCGCGCTGACGCGCGTGGTGGCGGAGAAGCGGCTGATTCCGCCCGGATACACGCTCAACACGGCGGGCATTAACGAAATGATGGGCGAAGCCATCGCCGATTTTGGCGAAGCCATCCTGCTGGCGGTCTTTCTGACGGTGCTGGCCCTGGCCGCGAGTCTCGAATCGTGGAGCCGCCCCATGCTGGTGCTGCTCACCCTGCCCATGGGCTTGATCGGCGTCATCGCGTCGCTCGCGCTCAGCGGACGCGCCATCACCATTCTCGTCCTGCTGGGCGTGCTGATGCTGATCGGCGTGGTTGTGAATGCGGCCATTCTGATTGTGGACAAGACGGCCCAGAATCTCCAACGCGGCATGGGCCGGCGCGAAGCGATGCTGGACGCGCTGACCGATCAGTTCCGGCCCGTGCTCATGGTGGTGCTCGCCTCGGGGCTGGGCATGCTGCCGATCGCAATCAGCACCGGCATCGGTTCCGAAAACCGGACGGGCATCGGCATCGCCTCGGTCGGCGGTATCCTGGTGGCGGGCGTCCTGACCCTGACGATTTTACCGCTGGTCTACACCCTCACCACGCGGCGGACAGGTGGGGATACGGCTACGGACACACACGGACACACGGACAAACAATGACGGACACGGACAGACACGCGCGATGTCCGTGCCAGAAAAAGCCGAAAGGAGTAGGCCGCATGAGCGATCCGGTCAGCCTCCTGCCGAAACACGGCGGGTATAAACATCTGCTCTCCTATCAGGTGGCGGAGCTAGTCTTCGACATCACCGTGCTCTTTTGCGAGAAGTATGTCCCGGTCTCGGACCGCACGAACGACCAGATGATCCAGTCCGGCCGCTCCGGCTTCCAAAACATCGCCGAGGGATCGGTCGACTCCGGAATCTCCAAGAAGAGCGAGATCAAGCTCACCGGCATCGCCATCGGCTGCATGGACGAACTGGCAAAAGATTATGTGAAGTACCTCAAGCGAAAGAAGTTGGAGGAGTGGCCGCCGCACCATCCCGCGCTGATGGACTTGAAGGGGCGACAGGTGAAGTCGTTGGAGGCGTTTCGCGCGTGGGTCCAGAAGGTCTGGGCGGCATCGCACAAGAAGCTGCCGCCGGACCAGATTGTGGCCAACGGAGCGCTGACGCTGCTGAACCTCGCGCTCTATCTGACGCGCAAGCAGTTGGCGGCGCTGGAGAAGAGCTTCCTCGAAGAGGGCGGCATCACGGAGCGGATGTACAGGCTGCGGAAAGAGGCGAGGGAGAAGCAGGTGCACACGGACAGACAATGACCGACACGGACACACACGCCATGTTCGTGTTTGTCCGTGTCTGTCCGTGCCGGAAAAATCCAGACACCCGCAGGAAACCCTGTGCTATAATCGCGCTCTGGGACAGTACGTGGGGTGTCAAAACGAGAAGGGGAAGTCATCATGAAACGACTGGCGATTTGTCTGGGTGTCGTGTTGGCCGCTGGCGCGGCGTCGGCTTATGTGGCGCTCGTGAACAAAGCGGATCACACGGAAATTCACGTGGTGCCGACTCCGGGAACGATCGTCATTGATGGCAAGCTGGGCGACTGGGATCTGTCTGGCGCTAACCTGATGTATCCGGATGAGACAAGCAAGGAAACCTACTCCGTCCGAGGTGCCATGATGTACGACACGGACTATCTCTACTTCGGCGCGCATGTCAAAGACCCGACGCCGATGATCAACAACTACACCTTCGGCGGCGAGGTCAACATGGCGTGGAACGCGGACGCCATCCAGATCTTCCTCCTGTCCAATCCCGACATTCGCTCCACGGTCTCTTCGCAGGGCGGGCCCAAGATGCCTCAGGAAGAGCAGAAATTCGTGAACATGCTCTGGATGTGGTATTCGACCCAGGACAAGGCCGCTGGCTACTTCTCGTTCTACACGATGGGATTCCAGAATCCGACACTGAACCCGCCGGATGTGAAAGGCGCGTATGTGAAGGATGCCGATGGCAAGGGGTACACCATGGAGTACCGCATCCCCTGGGCCGTCTTGCGCGCGCCGCGCCCTCTGACCGGCGGCGACCGCATCCAGATCATGTGGCAGATGCACTGGGGCAACGACCAGGGGATCGGCGTGCGTTGCGGCATGACCGACGTGCGCAATCCCGCTGGCGGTGACCTGGGCTACATGGGCCCCATCTCATGGGGCACCGCAATCTTTGAAAAGGCCGGAAAACTCAAACTGCCCGAGCGGAGCGTGCTGGGTCGTGCGGAAGGCCACATCCCCATCACGTTCCAGCTCAAAAAAGCCGGCAAGGTCAGCCTCGCGATTTGCAACGCCGACGGCACGCTCATCCGCACCTGTCTGGGTGCACAGCCGTATCCGTCCGGCAAGCAAACGTATCTCTGGGACGGACTCACGGATTATGGCAAGCCCGTGCCCGCCGGCTCGTATACGGTCAAGCTCCTGACGCACGACGGCATCGTCCAGAAATACGTGTGCGACATCGGCGTGAGCGGCACGCCGCCCTACCAGACCGAGGACGGCACCGGCGGCTGGGCCGGCGACTACAATATGCCGCAGACCCTCGGCATCGAAGACGACACCGTGATCCTCGGCACCGCCAGCGCCGAGGCGATGATGGCTTCCATCCGCACCGACCTCGACGGCCGCAAGCGGTACGGTACAACAGCCAGTGGCGTGGCCGTGGCCCTGCACAAGGGATTCGGCTACTTCCTGAGCCGGGGCGGCGCCAAGATCACCAAGATCCGCCTCGATAATGGCCTGCTGGCGCCGTTCGCGAACGGACGCCCCGAAGCCGTGGTCACCACCCAGCGGGAGGGCGAGAGCGGCTCGGCCTGGGGCAACCGCTCCTGGCAGATCTATGGCATCGCCGTGGTCGGCGACCAGATCGTGGCGAGCAGCCTGACCGGGGACAAACTCCACCTGCTCGATCTGGCTTCGGGCGCGGCGCGCGGCGAGGTCCCCCTGGCACGGCCCTTCGGTCTGGCCGTTGCGCCCGATGGCGCCTTAGTGGCCGTCAGCAGCAACACCGTTGGTCGCTATGACCTCAAGACGCAGACGTTCACGCCGATGCTGGGCGATCTCGACGAACCGCGTCACGTGGCTTGCGATACCGCCGGTAACGTCTATGTCTCGCTGCAGGGCAAGACCATGCAGGTGTGGAAACTGTCGTCTGCGGGCCAGGTGCTGCTGAAATACGGCATTCCCGGAGGCCGCCCCGCGCTGGGCACGTTCGATGCCAACGGCATGCTCAACCCCTACAGCATCGGCGTGGACACGAACGGCCGCCTGTGGGTGGCCGAAGCGGACAACCAGCCCAAGCGCTATTCGGTGTGGGAGCGGGATGGCGCGCTGTGGAAGGATTTCTACGGCTCTGTGGACTACTCGAGCCGCGCGATCGTGGATCCTGAGCAGCCCACGCATATCTACATGCAGTCGGTCCGTTACCTCGTGGACTACGACAAGGGAACGTGGAAGGTCGACGCGACGGTGTTGCGGCCACGCGAGGACGCAGGTGTCAAATTCGGCGGGCAACCCAACCACGCGGGCGGTGTGATGGCGGTTGTCAAGGGACGGAAGTTCTTCTGGACGCAGAATTC
>JBIJDW010000238.1:0-5317 GCA_044343885.1 Kiritimatiellia bacterium | reverse complement strand
TGGCCTCATTGGCGAGGCCAAGATTTTCGCAACACGCATGCAGGTGCCCACAGGCGTGGATGAAGTCGTTGGTGAAGGTGGCGTCGCGGAACGCATTGCGCATCGCCTTCTCGAGCGCTTCCTCTCCTATTCCATCGAATCAATCATGAAATTTGAATCACAAAAACTGCTTTGGTGGGGAGCCGATGGACATAACCAACCTCGATTAAAACGCTTTTTGAAGGACAACCAAGAGGGCGTTGTGCCATCTACGCTATGGTTGTCGGACGAAGTGGGCCATAATCAAGAAGCTAAAGCCGAGAATGCAGGCCTGCTAAGTGATGTGCCTGAATTATTTTCCACGCCAAAACCAGAACGCCTTATTAAACGCATAATCCAACTTTCAACTAAGCCCGGCGATTGGGTGCTCGACTCATTTGGCGGATCGGGAACAACCGGCGCTGTGGCCCACAAGATGGGTCGGCGCTGGATCATGGTTGAATTGGGCGAGCATTGTCACACCCACATCATCCCCCGCCTCAAGAAGGTCGTTGATGGTGAAGACCCTGGTGGCATTACACAGGCCGTGGATTGGAAGGGCGGCGGCGGGTTCCGCTACTACCGACTTGCGCCATCGCTGCTGGAAAAAGACAAGTGGGGGCAGTGGGTCATCAGCAAGGAGTTTAATGCCGCCATGCTGGCCGAGGCGGCCTGCAAACTGGAGGGGTTCACATACGCCCCGAGCGACTCGGTCTATTGGCAGCACGGGCACTCCACCGAACGCGATTTCATCTATGTGACCACCCAGAATCTGAATGCGTCACAACTCGCGCAGTTGAGCGATGAGGTCGGCCCGGAGCGCACCTTGCTCGTGCTCTGCGCCGCCTTTCGCGCACCGCGCGGTGACGCCGCCGAACGCTACCCGAACCTCACGGTGAAGAAAATTCCCAAGCAGGTTCTTTCGCGTTGCGAATGGGGGCATGATGATTACAGTCTCAACGTGGAAAACTTGCCCAAGGCCCCACCGAAGTTGGGGCAACAGGATCTGTTTGCGGAGGTTGGCAAATGAAGAAGAAACCCGCGCTTTATGAACGTGTCCGGCAGATTCTAGAGTCTGCCCGGTCAACCGTGGCTCGATCGGTCAACACGACTCAGGTGGTGTCGAATTGGCTGGTCGGACGGGAGATTGTGGAGGAAGAGCAAAAGGGCAAAGCGCGCGCGGATTACGGCGAAAGGCTGATTCGCAAGTTATCCGCCCAACTGCAGGTTGATTATGGTTCCGGATACAGTCTTGCAAACATTAAATACTTTCGGAAATTCTATCTTGAGTATTCGCAATTGGCGGGCAATGCGAAAGGCTACGCAGTGCGTGGCTTTTTGGCGGGCGCCCCGGAATCTCTGATTCTTGGAAAAGGCTACGCAGTGCGTAGCCAATCTGATTCTGATCGCGGAGAGCGGGTTGGCGACAAACCAGGACCCATTCTCCACGTGGCGCGTGGAGAATCCTGGAAACCCGGCCAACTCCATCCAAACCTCTCCTGGACCCACTACCGGACCCTCCTTCGCGTTGACAAACCGGAGGCGCGGGCGTTTTACGAGATTGAGGCGATTCAGAACAACTGGGGTGCGCGGGAACTGGATCGGCAAATTTGCAGTCTGTTCTATGAACGACTGGCATTGAGTCGGGACAAAAAGGGATTGATGCGTCTGGCGACAAAAGGGCAGGTTGTTCAGAAGCCAACGGATGTGTTTAAGGACCCAGTGGTCATGGAATTTCTGGGGCTTCCGGAATCGTCGAGACTGACTGAAACCGATCTGGAGACCGCCCTGATTAACAATCTCCAGTCATTTCTGCTGGAACTGGGCAAGGGTTTCGCCTTTGTGGCGCGACAGGACCGACTGACACTGGACGGCGATCATTTTTACGTGGATCTTGTTTTCTATCATACGATCCTGAAGTGCTACGTGATCATTGATCTCAAGACCGGCAAACTCACACATCAGGACCTTGGGCAACTTCAACTGTACGTCAACTACTACGACCGGGAGAAACGCGCCACGGGCGATAATCCAACATTGGGGCTGATTCTCTGCGCCGAGAAGAACGACACCGTGGTGCGGTACACCTTGGGCAAAGACCAGCAAAAGCAGATATTCACCAGCCGGTATCAGATGTACCTGCCAACCGAGGCCCAACTGCGGGCCGAGATACGCCGGGAAGTCCGATTGTTGCAAGCGCCAGCCGCGCCCAAAAGCCGCCGCACGCATTCATCCGAGGTGTCACTATGAAGCCCCAAGTCAACGCTATTGCCGGACGACTGAGTCTGCGTCAGCCCCAACGCCGCGCGTTGGAAATCCTCGACCGCGTTACGGAGATTGTCCCGCCCAAGAAGGGCGCTGACATCGTCGCCGCCTTGGCGGTCATCCGGTCCGAGTTTCCAACCGTCACCGACTTTGAACGCGATTTTCCATCCCTCTGTTTTGCCCTTGCCACTGGCGTCGGCAAGACGCGCCTCATGGGCGCTTTTATCACCTACCTGTACCAGGCGTACGGCATCAACAACTTCTTCGTCATGGCTCCGAATCTGACGATCTACAACAAGTTGATCACGGACTTCACGCCCAACACCTCCAAGTACGTTTTCAAGGGGATCGCCGAGTTTGCCACGGAGCCGCCGGAAATCATCACCGGCGACAACTACGAGGCGAAGGCAGGCACCTTGTTTGACGAGTTGATCCGCTGCCGGGTGAACATCTTCAACATCTCGAAGATCAATTCGGAAGTCCGCGGCGGCAAGTCGCCGCGCATCAAACGCCTCTCCGAGTACATCGGCGAGAGCTATTTCGAGTACCTGGCCAATCTGCCCGACCTTGTTCTGATCATGGATGAATCGCACCGCTACCGTGCCAGCGCGGGCGTGCGGGCAATCAACGAACTCAAGCCCGTTCTTGGCCTGGAGCTCACCGCCACGCCGTTTGTCGAGACCGGGAAGGGGCCTGTAGCGTTCAAGAACGTCATTCAGGATTACCCCCTTGGCAAGGCCATGGCCGATGGCTTTGTAAAGGAACCGGCCGTTGTCACGCGCAAGAATTTCAATCCTGCCGGCATGACGCCCGAAGCCGTGGAGCGCATGAAACTGGAGGACGGCGTTCGCCTGCACGAGAGCATCAAGGTGGAACTGGAGACGTACGCGCGCGAAACGGAAAACCGCCTCGTAAAACCGTTTGTCCTGGTCATCGCACGCGATACCACGCACGCCAAGCAACTCGTTGACCTGATCCAATCCGAAACCTTCTTCGATGGGCGCTACAAGGAGAAGGTCATCCAGGTCGATTCCAGCAAGACCGGCGCAGAAGAGGACGAAATGGTGGAACGACTCCTCAAGGTGGAACACACGGATGAACCCACCGAGATCGTCATACACGTCAACATGCTCAAGGAGGGCTGGGACGTCACCAACCTTTACACCATCGTCCCGCTCCGCGCCGCCAATGCCCGCACCCTCATCGAACAGTCCATCGGCCGCGGCCTGCGCCTTCCATACGGCCACCGCACCGGCGTCACCACCGTGGACCGCCTCAACATCGTCGCCCACGACCGTTTTCAGGAGATCGTGGACGAAGCCAAGAAACCCGGCTCTGCCATCCAGCTTCAGCAGGTCATCCTGGCCGACGACGAACTTACACAGAAGACCGTCACCATGGTCTCCCAGTCTCAACTCGCCAATCGCCTGGGTCTGACTGTGGATCAACCGACATCCAGCACGCTACAACCCGAGGCAGCGGACAAGCCGATATTTACACAGCCGGAAGAACAGAAGATCGCGCAACTCACCTACGAGGCCATCAAGAGGCTCGAAAGTCAGCCCAGGGCTGTGCCGGGCGTCTCTTTTCTATCGAACCCGGACGTGCAAATAGCGATTCAAAAAGAAGTGGCCAGCCGGTATCAACCCCCGGTTCAGATGGAGATGGATGTCGTCACCGCGAAACCAGATATCGCAGCCATTGTTGCCGCCACTGCAGAACTGGTCATCCAGCAGACTATCGATATTCCTCGAATTCTCGTGGTGCCCGCTGGCAAGGTCCAATCCGGTTTCAAACCATTTGTCCTGAAACTGGATACGCTCAACTACCCGCCCGTCTCCGAAGAACTTTGGGCCAAACACCTACGCACTGATCAGGTTGATGTCATCGCCATGGGTAAGGGAGGTACTGAGGAAGAGCGCCTGGAAGACTACGTTGTTTCCGGCCTGGTTGATTTCGACGACATCTCCTACGACGCGCACGCAGATCTTCTTTATGACCTGGCAGGTCAGGTTGTCCGGCACCTCAAGTCCTACCTCAAGGAAGAAGCGGAGACTCGAAAGGTTCTCCGGTGTTACCAGCGGGACATCGCCCGGTTTGTCCATGCGCAGATGCAGGAGCACTACTGGGAAGCGGCCACCTCCCTCGACGTGAAGATCACCAAGGGGTTCACCGAACTCAAACGAAGCGCCTACACCACCGATCCACGAGATCCGGTCAAGGATTATCGGTATTCACTGGCGGACAAGAGCAATATGCCCAAGCACCTCTTCGGCGGGTTCACAAAATGCCTCTATCCGGTCCAGAAGTTCCAGTCCGACCCGGAGCGCAAGATGGCCGTGATCCTCGAACGCGAATCCGACAAATGGTTCCGGCCGGCCAAGGGCCAATTCCAGATATACTACAAGTCCGGCGCCGAGCAACCCGAGTATCAGCCCGACTTCGTGGCCGAGACGGCTGACGTCATCTACATGCTCGAACCCAAACGCCGCGACGAGATGCAGGATGCCGACGTGCAGGCCAAGAAAGCCGTTGCTGAAATCTGGTGTCAGCACGCCACCGCCCACGCCAAGACCTACAACGGCAAGCCTTGGCAATACCTCCTCATCCCCCACGACACTATTGCCGAGAACATGACCCTTGATGGACTGGCGAGGTTGTTTAAAGGTACCCCCAACACAAAGTAAGATGGCGCGAATGGAAAGGATGCTTTATGTATTGCCCTATCGTTAAAGACATTTGCAAGCAAGGCGAATGTGTCATGTGGAGGGCTGATTGTCTAATACGAATGTTTTTTGACAGCGTGGTAAGTCGGCGACAAACGGATGCCAAAGTTGAATCAGCCGATAGCAGTTACCTTGATAATTCTCTAGAGGTAATTAACCTTGACATTTTGGCATATGCCAAAAAACATATTGAAGACACTAGCATCCCATAGGCTCAGCCCACGGACTCATAAAAATGCTGACCGGGTGGCCGAACGCCTGTAATCTACAGGCGCATGAAAAACAACACGTGTCGACGGCGCCGCCAA
>JBIJDW010000466.1:0-5326 GCA_044343885.1 Kiritimatiellia bacterium | reverse complement strand
GTGACCTTTGAGGACTCCACGCTGGACAAATTTCTCACCACCAACGCCTTCACCTACGACCCCGTCAGCGGCAAATGGCTCTACGCCTACCAAATGATCGCCACCCCCGACCTCTTCACCGGCACCTGCCACTCGATCGCAATCTACCAAGGCAGCGACCCCGTGGGGCAGTAGTTTTCACGATTCCCGACTCCCGATTCCCGACTCCCGATTTCTCAACTCACCTATTGACCGGAGAACACATGAAGCGTAAACTCATTCTCATCGTGACCGTCGTACTGACAACCCTGACAACCTGGAGCCTGCGGGCAGGGGTCAATCCGCATATTGTGGAGGTGGACCTGGACATCGACTACCTTGCAGCCGACGATCCGACAGAATGGACGCCTGGCGGGTTTGTGTGCGTCGAAGGCAGAAGGAAGATCACCTTGCAGAAGGTTCAACCGGCCGACTGGGGCACCACCGCTGGTGACTCCACCAAACGGGTTCGGCTCTCGTGGGGAAGCACGAAAATCGCGATCTATGACGCCGCCACTGGTGGAAATGCGGTCATTTCGGGCGCCGACTATGCGAATGCGAACCTGCCGACGAACTTCTGGGTTGAGGGTGTGGCTGTCAGCGCCACTGCGGGAACGAGTACAGCCCAGGGGCCGGAGACCATTCTGGCGCAGGCCATTCCCGACGGAATGTATGACCGGATCAGTTTCACGGTGGTGGACTTCACCAAGCTGATGCTGACCGACGCGGTCACGGACGAGAATGTGGCGGACACGACCCTGTTCGATGAGTTGCAATCTCAAGACAACACACTATACGTGGCCGAGGCGAGTAACGGGACAGCCGAACTGACGATCCAGGGCTGGTGGCAGCCTGACGACATCGACGGCGATCAATTCCGGTGGAAGGTTCTGCTCACAAACGAAGCGAACGAAGCAACCGCCACGACAACGCACTGGGCACCTGACAACAACGGCACCTTCACAATGAACCCGCAGACGCTCACGTGGACCAGCAATACGGTTAGCGGGTTGCCCGACCGCACATTCAAGATTCTTGGATGGTACGACTGCAACGGGAACGGCGTCTATGACAGCGACGAACCGCACCGGCTGCTCTATGTCAGCGTGTACAACTTCCAGATTGTTTGGGCACAACGAAACAGTCCGTGGAAGGTGGCGGACTATACCGCCGCCCAGTCCGTTCATCAACCACTCGGAGGCCAAGTGGGGCAGCCGGGCGGAGAGGGTGGATTTGGGGGGCCGCCGACGGGAAGTGAGTTCGGTCGACTGTCGGATCCCTTCACCGTCAAGAACTACGAACTCATCGACAATGGTTCAGGAAGCAGTCGGACTTTAAAACTGACGATGCTCAGCAACGTCTCGGCGTGGAGCAACGACTATGTGCTCACGGAGCAGGGGGTGAACTCCGACATCTTTTCAGATGAAGAGGACGGGCTTGCGGTTCGTCGGGTGCTGGAGCAGAATGTGGCCGATAGCGCCAAGGGACTGGACCGGGAGACCGTGTTGATGGCCTCGGTCGCGTTCGGCGCGGAACGTATCATGACCGTCTATAAGCCACAGAATGGCAGCGTCTACGAGGCAGAGCGTGTTACGGTTGAGATTGAGATGTCCGCGCTTCCCGCGACGAACGTGGCCGACACGATCACGGTCACGGTGGTCTCCAGCCTGCGGCCGGGGTTGGTGGAGACCGGTGTGCTTGTGGAGACGAGCGTTGATTCGCTGGTTTTCGCGAGATCGGACGGAGAACTGAAGATGCAGATCGTTCGTATTACCGACAAGGACGCGACGGGCGCGGATGACCTGACGGCGGTGCTGTCAAGCAAGGCACTCGAGATCTCGGGGAGCACCGTGGATGCGATGGAGACCGGTGCCAAAAGCCTCGTCTTCAGGACCGACGCGATCAGCGCCAGTGGCGGGGCGATAGAGACCGGCGCCAAAAGCCTCGTCTTCAGGATCGACGCGATCAGCGCCAGTGGCGGGGCGGCAGGCACGGGCGGCGGAGCCAGTTCGTATGTTGCCATCGGGGCGATCTGGGTGCCGCTGGGCGCCATCGCGAAGGACAAGGTCGGACAACCCACTTTTCCTGGATACTGGCAAGGCACCACCCTTCGCGCACAAGTCACGCGACGGCGCGGCATGATTTTAGAAGACTACCCGAACGACCTGGAGTGGAGCAAGGCTGCCGAACAGCCGCCTCCCGCAGGAGCGAGTACAGATTGCAAATACTACACATTCGCCCCGCTTAAAATTTTCCATGTCATTGACGATGATGGGGCGACTCCCGTATTTTCGGACGTACTGCCCTTTTTACCGATAATACCAGGACTGCCGGCCTTGCTGTCGGTGACGCGCGTCAAGGCGAAGGGAGGAGACATACTGAAGGCGGAACCCGTCGGGCATGCCGAGCCCTATGACGAGGTGACCGTCATTAATGTTGACATAACCGATGCAGAAGGGTCTGGCGCTGCGAAGTATGAAATAGCCACACTTCCCGACAGGCAATATATAAACAAATGGTCGGCGAAGATAGAAGGGATTGACGACGCAGGGGCGGTCATCAAATATGAACGTGCTGGCACTGAGGCTGTTGTCGCATGGGCGGGAACACATGGAGACGTGAATTTTACGGACGGCGACCTTAACGTCGAAATCGCTTTACTTGATGGTTCAGGCGCAACCCCTGTAATGACCTTGGATGGAAATCTACTCAAGATTTCAGCCATTCAACAGGGCGACAAAATCATTGTGGAAGAACCCTCAAGTGGATGTCGGGACCAGCTCGCCGTTGTTAAGAATTTTTCTTGGAATGACCTGCAACGGTTAGGCCCTGCCAACCTAGCCATGTCGGACGACTTCGCTGGCATTCCTGCTCAGCTAAAGGCAAATATTCTGGATGCTATCAAGTTCTGTCTCGATCCACAGGATACGTCGGCCCAAGCAACACAACGTGAGGCCCTGGAAACTGCATTGGCGGGTACAGGGCTTTGCACGTTGAACGTTCCATCGGCACGCGGTGTTGGACCCTTTCCGGATGATATGGGTCATTTCCACCTCGCAGCATCAGCAGCAGTCCCTGGCGGCGTCACTACTGCGGTCAATGATCTGGAGACAGAAAGCGACACGCAGACGACGACACTCGGCATCGACTTCGCAACGAGCTATCAAGACAAAGCGGATCGAACGAAATTTGCAGGCCATGATACTGCCGTGCTGAACAAATTGAAGGACGCCTTAACCCAAGGAAGTGGGACGACGGATCCCTTCCTCATCTATCACACATACGAGATAGTCAATCATGACCCGTATATCGATGTTGGTGCGCTAATGAAGCCTGGCGATCCCATTCGTAATATCAAGACTGCATTCGGGGCCGATGCGCAACTATTCGCACCGCCAGATCCTAACAACGCATCATCCTGGTTGACGATGCCAAATACGTTCAACATTGTGCCGGTGAATTTCGTCGTCAACAAGAACGGGAAAGTCGTTGTCTTATACTCCGCTGGGTTCTTTGGTGCGCATGACAAGTCGCTACTCATCAGAGACGCCCTTAACGAGTAAGACGCAATGGGTAGGAAACGCTCTACTAATGGAGATGTGACATGAACGCAAAATGGTTGTTGCTCTGTATGCTTCTCTCTGCAGCAGGAATCGCAATGAGCGCGGATTCCGAAACAATGGAGGAAAGTATGAAGAACGAAAAAGATCAGGATCATGAACGTCAGGCAGAGTTTGCAAGACTTGCGACCTCCGGCAAAGTCGCAGAAGCTATCGCCGCCTATGACCACTTGTCAGATCCCGTGCGTACCGGAGCGGTCTTTAGACTTGCGTATTTCGAGCTTCTGCTCGATTCCGGCAAACTTGACAAAGCGGTTTCGCTTGGGAGAGAAATCGAAAAGGATTTTCCTTATACCGGCCGGGTCCTTTGTGCATGGGGAGTGCAGAAAATTCGTCTTGGCAACCTAGAGGAAGGGAAGAAGCTGCTTCAGCGGGCGATCGATGTTGACCCGTGGTATGCACAGAGCTACTACGAACTCGCAAAAGTATCGACCGAGCGGGAAGACAGTATCTCGCTGTGCTCTCGTGGCCTCTTGATGTCGAGAGGCAACAAAGAACTTACGGCAAGTCTTACTCAACTCTTGTCACAAAGACAGTCGACAAAGTAAAAATCGTTGCCCCGGCTGGCGTTGCGGTATACTTTACGCAACCTCGTGCCAGCAGTTTGGCAAGAGTTTGGCAAGGGACAGGTCTACTCTTCATCTCAGGGTTATCAGGGTCAAACCTAGAATCTAGAATACGGTGGTGAAGGGGACAGGGAAACAGGATGCCACAGGGTCAAGGCCACAAGGGGGTAAAGGGGACAGGGAAATAGCGTCAGGATGCAGCGGGGATCAGTAAGCGGTAAAGGGGACAGGGAAATAGCGTCAGGATGCAGCGGGGATCAGTAGGCTTTGGAAAGTTTTTGGAAAACTTCCTCTGTTTTTCGGAAGGCGGTTGCGCAGACGCGACGGTTTCAGACCTGATCAGGCGACTGTTGACCGTTTGGTGCGGGCCTGATGGCTATTATATTGCTTCGAACCTGATTAACGGGCACAGCGGGATCGACGCAACGGGTGTTGCGTTGGCTGATCTGCCGGTAGAACGTCAGGAATGTCGCTCATTCGAGAAAAGACAGGGGGACAGGCAAATAGCATGCTCTTCTTTCTCCCCCACTCTGTCTATTGTACACGGCTGGTTCAGGCCAGCGGCGTAATGCACTGGAGCATCTGACGGAACGGTGCCGCGTCAATCCGGTCCGCCAGGGGAAATTCATGCTCACCGGCGTGAATGACCGTCAGGCGGTCCAGTTTCAGGTCGCTGACGGCATGCCGCATGGAAGGCGTGAGCTTCGGGGCGGAGGTATGCTTGATTTCAAAACCCCATCGCTGGTTTCCGCGGACAACGAGAAGATCGAGTTCGGCGCCGCTATGGGTGGCCCAGAAGAAGCATTCCTCCCGGTCGGCGCCCAGATGGCGTACGAGTTGATCCAGAACAAAGCCCTCCCAGGAAGCCCCCAGCTTCGGGTGACCTGCAACATCGTCGGGGTTGCGGAGGTTGAGCAGGGCATGGAGGATTCCGCTGTCCCGAATGTAGATCTTGGGTGCTTTGACCTGCCGCTTGGACAGGTTCTCATGCCAGGGCAGCAACTGGTTCACCACAAGCGCGGAGGTCAGCCGGTCAAGATATCCACGAACCGTGGTATCCGCCACGCCGAATGATCGGGCAAACTCCGAAGCATTCCAAATCTGCCCATGGTAATGAGCCAG
>JBIJDW010000237.1:0-5340 GCA_044343885.1 Kiritimatiellia bacterium | reverse complement strand
TGATGCTGGAGGAATACGCAGATGAATTACGCGGGAAGCTGGCGGGGGATCCTCTGATCAGACGAGGGCAGATGCTGCTGCTGTCGGAAGCCCTGTCGAAGGCGGATGTGTTGCGATAAGAACGAAGCCAACGGGCATGATTCGGCGTCACCGAGTTATGGAGTCATCGGGTCAGTCTGTAAACGGAGGCGCTTGCAAAACCCCCTCTGGGGTGTTTGCAAGAGAGAAGTCAGAATACAGAATACAGGAGTCAGAATAACAGAACACGTTGCCCGTGAGAGGGTTCCAATTCTGAATTCTGAATTCTGGCTTCTGAATTCTGGCTTCTGAATACGGCGCTTGCAGAACCGACGAAGGAGGTTTTGCAAGCGCCTCAACGGAGAAACGCCGCTCAAAACAGGAGCAGCAAACATGGTCACGCTTCGTGGCTGGGTTGGGTTGGCTCGGGTTGGGTTTCTCGTCGCGGCCGGGTTGGCGCGGGGAGCTGAAAACGACTTTTTCGACCGTGCGGTGGTCATTCAGGGGCTGTCAGCGCAAGTGGCCGGAAACAACTATGGATGCTCGGCGGATGAGACAGAGCCGGCGCATTACCCGGGTTGTCCGGCAGCCAATTCGGTGTGGTGGACGTGGACGCCGGAGGCATCGGGCCGGCAATAACGACTGCGGAACGGACCCGGCGGCGCGGTTGTGGTGGCCGGTGGAGGCGGGCACGACGTACCAGATCGCGGTGGACGGGGCAGGCGGCGCGTGTGGGACGATTCAGTTGAGCCTGAGGGAAGTGGAGCGGCCGGTGATCGTCGGGGTGGGGGTCGGGACCGTACGGTGGAACAGTTTGACGGGCGAGTGTTATCGGGTCTGGCGCTCGACCAATCTGGTCAACTGGGCGGATGAGACAACGCTGGTGGCGGTGACAACCGAGGCCAGCGCGAATTTCGTGGAAGCATCGGCGCCGCGCGCCTTCTATCGCGTCGAACGATATCTGCCGTGAGGAATCGCTCGACAGCAACAGTTGGGTGCAGATGGTGCTGCACTGCCAAGGGGACAGCGAAAGACAAGGTAGAAAGATGAAGAAGAAAGACAAAGTATGGTGCGCAAGCCTTCCTTCATCGTTTCTGTTCGTCTTTATACTTCGTCTCTTCGAACTCCACCGGATTTTTCTTGAAAAGACACAAGCGTCTAGCTTACAGTGTACCCAATGAGACCCCTGACAACTAGTGCGTATACGTTTTCCGACTTGATTGCGGGCGGGTATTTGTATGTGGACAAGACGAGTCACATTTACGAACTCATCCGCGGATACAAGGGCCAGTACTTCCTCGCGCGTCCGCGGCGGTTTGGCAAGTCGCTGCTGGTGAGCACGCTCAAGGCGATCTTCCAAGGGCAGCGGGAACTATTCAAAGGGTTGTTCATTGACGGGACGGATTACGACTGGAAGACGTATCCGGTGATCCATCTGGATCTGGGCGATGTTGAGGCCGAAACAGAGACCGACTTGAAGGCATCCTTGCTGCGGTTCGTTAATGAACAGGCGAAGGCGCTGGGGTTGACCCTTACGGCGGACACGCCCCCGGCCGCACTTCGTGATCTCATCACGCAACTTGCCGACAGCAGCGGAAAAGTCGTGATACTGGTAGACGAATACGACAAGCCTTTACTGGGTCAACTAGGCAAACCCGGCGTGCGCGGCATCCAGTCCGCGCTCAAGACATTCTATGGCGTCATCAAAAAAACCGAGGCGATGCAACGTTTTGTGCTCATCACCGGCGTGAGTAAGTTCTCCAAGGTTTCGATCTTCTCCGACCTGAACAACCTGACCGATCTGACGATGGATGCGCGCACGGCCACACTGCTGGGTTACACGCAGGCGGAACTGGAGGCGAACTTTCCGGAATACATCGAACGGCTCGCTGGTGCCATTGGCAAGACCCATGCCGAAACGCTTGGCATGTTGCGCGAGTGGTACAACGGCTACCGTTTCCACCCCAATGCCGAATCGGTCTACAACCCGGTGTCGGTAATGAAATGCTTCGATACGCAGGAGTTCAAGAACTACTGGTTCGAAACAGGCACGCCGACTTTTCTGGTGGACCTCCTGCGGCATACGCCGCTCAATCTGGGCGATTTGATGATGCCCGAAGAGGCTTTTTCGGCTTACGACCCTGGGACCCTTCAGGTTTTGCCGCTGCTGGTACAAACCGGGTACCTGACGATTCGCGATGCCGCCCTCTGCGGTCGTTCGCGCCAGTATCGCCTGGGGTTTCCGAACTTCGAAATCGAGGAGTCCTTCAGTTACTGGCTGGCGCGCGCTTTCAGCGACCTGCCCGATCAGGATATGAACAGTGCCCTGCAACGCATGATCGCCGCGTTGAACGAAGGGCGTGTGGACGAGATGCTCGACACGCTCAAGATCTTCTTTGCCAAGGTCCCCTACGACATCGCTTTAGACAACGAGAAGTACTACCAGACAATTTTCTTCACGGTCTTCACGCTTCTCGGCGCGCGGATCGAGGCCGAGTCACGCACCAGCATCGGCCGGATCGACGCCGTGGTGAAAACCAAGACAGATATCTTCGTTTTCGAGTTCAAGCTCACCGGCACGGCAAAGAAAGCCATGGCGCAGATTCGCGAGAAGCGCTACTTCGAGCGCTTCCTCGACGATGGCCGGCGCGTTACCCTCATCGGCGCGGCCTTCTCCAAGAAGACCCGCAATCTGGGCAGGTGGCTGATCGAAGCGGTGTGAACGGAAAGGAAGCATTATGTTTATGCAATACGACCCTTCAAGAAGAACGGAACGCAGAGTCGGGTATCTGCTGGCCTGTGCCATTGTGGCGTATGCGGCGCAGGCATCGGCGTGCGGTATTCCCGTGTTCAAGTATGCCCTAGATCGGTGGCCGCCGGATGTTTATTCCGTCACCGTGTTTCATCGCGACGCGCTGAGCGAGACACAGCAGACGATGGTGAACGGCCTGAGCCAGGCCTCCAGCGCTGGCATGGTGAATCTGAGCGTCAAGACCGTTGATGTGGCGCTTGATCCTGGCGATGCCTTCGGCAAGCTGTGGGCCAATCAAACGCCTCCGCCTCTGCCGTGGACGGTGGTGCGGTACCCCGATTTCCGTACCGCCGCGATAACTCGATGGGAGGTCCTTCAGGAGCAGCGCGACAGGGAATTGGCGGCTCATCCGCAGGATCGCATGCCAGACGGGAGCCTGCGTCCGCCGATGGAAGGCGATCCAGGAATGCCGATGCGCGGACCTCCGCCCGGACCTCCGATGGAAGGCGATCCGGGAATGCCGGGAATGCCGATGCGCGGACCTCCGCCCGGACCGCCGATGGCAGGCGATCCGGGAATGCCGGGAATGCCGATGCGCGGCCCTCCGACTTGGAAGGGTCCGGGGCAGAGGTCGGAAAAGGCCCATGCGATGGTGTGGTCCGGGGCATTGGATGAAGCGGCCTTGGCATTGTTGGATTCGCCGGTGCGGCGGGAATTGGCGCGCCGTCTTTTGAGCGGCGATTCCATTGTGTGGCTGATCTTGGAGAGCGGGGATCACGCTCGTGATGAGCAGGTCTGCGAACTGGTTCGACTGGAGTCGAAGAAACTTGAAGAGGCGGAGAGAATGAAAGCAAAGGCGGCTTCGCAACCGGGGCAGGTTTCGTCACCTGCCGGCGCGACAGCCCCGCCGATCTCGTTGCAACCCCCTATGGGTGCGCCTGCTGGCATGGTTGTATACCCGCCGACAACCGAGACCGGCTCCGTCAAGTTCGCCTTTTCCGTGCTGAGGGTGTCCTGCACGGATGTGAAGGAGAAGGTGTTGGTCGCGCAATTGAACACCATTAGGAAGTCGCCGCCGGACGCTGACGGGCCGGTGGTCTTTCCCGTATTTGGCCGCGGCAGGGCGTTGGACGGGATAGCGGGCGTCGGCATAACCCCGGCGAGCCTGGGTGGCGTTGTCAAGTTCCTGTGTGGCGACTGCTCCTGTCAAGTGAAGGAACAGAATCCGGGGAC
Source organism: Kiritimatiellia bacterium (assembly GCA_044343885.1). Lineage (GTDB taxonomy): Bacteria > Verrucomicrobiota > Kiritimatiellia > RFP12 > JAAYNR01 > VGWG01. The sequence continues at coordinate 1,337 of JBIJDW010000237.1, read as the reverse complement.
CGACCTGATTCTGGCGGCCAACTGGAAAGACGCGGCCGGGAAGTCCGGCGATCCGATCCCGGAGTTGCCGTCGCTGGCCGCCGTGATGCCCACGTCGCCAGAGCCTGTCACGCCTGTTTTGACGAACAGCAGCAGTCCGCGCGCGCAGTCCGGGGACGCCGCGAAGCCGGTGGTGGTGGAGCCGGATAACGGGGTGTTGAAGCGGAATCTGGGCGTGGCGGCTGGCGTCTTTCTGGCCATTGTGGCTATCGCGAGTGTGATGATCCTGCGCAAGCCGCCGTCGGCAAGGGGTGGCCGATGAGACTGGTCAGCCTGCTCGCCAAAGAGATGGCGCATCGCAAACTCAACCTGGCGCTTTCTGTGACTTCGGTGGCGCTGGGTGTGGCGTGCGGGGTCGGCGCGCTCTTGATGCTTCGGGTTTTTGATCTGGAGACGGAGCGCACCCTGTCCGCCATGGACCAACGCAGCCGGGCCGCGTGGGACAACTTCCAGGATGAGATGCGGAAGGACATGTTGAACTTGGGCTTTAATCTGATGATCCTTCATAAGGAACACAACTTATCCAGCCCGGCGGAGCAGACCCGGTATCTGCCGGAATCCTATATCAACCGGCTTGCCGAGAGTTCCTTAGCCACCATCAACCACCTTCTGCCGTTTCTGCAACAGAAGATCTGGTGGCCGGAAAAGAAGCGCTGGGTGACCTTGGTCGGCACCACCGGCGAGGTTTATGTGAAGAACGCGGACAAGCAAAAGCCGATGCAGCCGCGGGTGGCGCCGCAGCATGCCGTCTTGGGTTTTGCGATCCATCAGAGTCTTGAGATCAAAGTGGGAGACAGCATCACCCTGATGGACAGAACCTTCACGGTGGCGGAATGCCTGCCTGCCAAAGGGTTCGAGGAAGACGAGCAGATCTGGATTCCGCTGAACGAGGCTCAGGATCTGCTCGGCAAGAAGGGGTTGATTACCGGCATGCTGGCCGTGAACTGCCAGTGTGCGCCCAAGGATATGATCAAAATCCATCGGGCGATTGCGGCGCTGTTGCCCGATACCAAGGTGGTGGAACATAACTCCCGCCTGGTGGCACGGGCGCAAGTCAGGTCGAAGTCGGCCGTGGAGGCCGACCAGGCGCTGGAACGGGAGAAAGAGACCCGGAAGCAATTGAAAGAGCGGCGTCTTGCGTTTGCCGCCGTTTTTGTGCCGCTCGTGGTGGTCGTGTCTGTCGTCTGGCTGGCCTTCCTGATCTGGAGCAATGTCCGGCAGCGAAAGACGGAAATCGGCATTCTTTCGGCCATGGGACTGCCGGCACGAAGCATCCTTTTTCTGTTCATCGGAAAGGC
>JBIJDW010000236.1:0-5366 GCA_044343885.1 Kiritimatiellia bacterium | reverse complement strand
CGCTGGCCATGGGCAAAGACGTCGTGGGCAATGACCTGGTGCTCGATTTGGCGACGCTGCCGCACATGCTGGTCGCCGGGCAGACGGGCTCGGGCAAGAGCGTCTGCCTGAACGCCATTCTCGTCGGCCTGCTCATGAGCCGGACGCCCGAGGAACTGCGCCTGATCCTGGTCGATCCCAAGCGGGTCGAGTTTCCTCCCTACAACGATCTGCCGCACCTGCTGGTTCCGGTCATCACCGATCCCAAGAAGGTGGCGTATTCCCTCCGCTGGGCGCTGGGCGAGATGGACAAGCGGCTGAAGATGTTTCAGGCGGCCAAGACTCGCAACATTGCGGCTTTCAACGCGCGCACGGTCGTGCAGCAGGACGACCTGTTCGCCTCCGGTTCGGCCGCCCTTCCGGCCGACGACGGCTTCCCCCGCAGGCTTCCCCACATCGTGATTGTGATTGATGAGATGGCTGATCTGATGTCCACCGTCGGCAAGGAGATCGAGGCGAGTATATCGCGCCTGGCGGCCGTGTCGCGGGCGGCGGGCATCCATATGATCCTGGCTACGCAGCGCCCCTCGGTCGACGTGCTTACCGGCACGATCAAGGCCAACATACCGGGGCGCGTTGCGTTTCAGGTTGCGCAGCGCAACGACAGTCGGATCATCCTCGACGCCCAGGGCGCCGAGAGCTTGATCGGCAAGGGCGACATGATCTTCCTCGACGCCAAGCTCGGGCAGATGCGCGTGCAAGGGGCTTGGGTCAACGACGACGAGATCGCCCGCGTCGTCACGTTTGTCAAGGAGCACAGCCATCCGGCGTTTGACGACTCGTTCCTCAGCAAGCTCGGGAAGGTGCGCGAACTCGGCGCTGATGACCACGAAGAGGACGAGGATGATGCTGACGGCGGACCTACTGGCGCTGAACGGAGCGGCGAAGGCGAAGGGGTGGCCGAAGAGGACGGGGACGAGGTGATGGTGCGCGAGGCGATGCGCGTGATCCGGGATACGCGCCGGGCTTCGACGTCCACGCTGCAACGGCGACTGCGCATCGGGTTCACACGTGCGGGTCGAATCATGGATCTACTGGAGGAGAGGGGAATCATTGGTCCGCCCCAAGGCGTGGCCCCCCGCGATATATTGGTTGATTTGGACGCCGGATATGTCCATACTGACGGCTCGTCTGAATCGCCCATCAAGACGGAGGAAACAGACGAAGGCGCGTTGGAACCGAATGCCGACGAACCACCGGACGGTTCCAAAGACGCCGGGAGCGGACAGAAGTAGCGGGAAGGCAGGTGAGGACTTATGGCGCTAGGATTGATTTTAAAAGAAGCGCGTGAACGCAAAGGGTTGACGACGCAACAGGTGGCGGAGACCACCCGGATGATGGTGCAGATTGTGGAAGACCTTGAACGCGAGGATTTCCGCAAGATTGCTGCGCCGCTTTACGGAAGAGGTTTCATCAAGCTTTACGCCGAATGTGTCGGGGTCGATCCGGAACCTCTGGTTGCGGAATTCATCGAGATCTTTACCGGGAAGCGCCCGCCCCAGATCCTGCGCCGTGCGATTCCGGCAGCCCCCGCTCCGGCGCCGACAGCGGCGCTTCAGCCGGACCCAGCTCCCGCGCTGCCGCCGGGCACACCCATTCCGGCCAGGGCGTTGCCGGAACGGGTCTCGCCCGCAGCGATGTTCGAATCGATTGCACCGAAGCCGCATGCCGAACCGGAAGTGATGCCGCTGGACCAGCCCGATGAGGACCCGCCCTCCGACCTGTTTACGCTCGCGCATAACAAGCGGCCGGCGGCTATGCCGCGCAGCCGCGCCAGGGCCTCAGGCGGGACCGATGCACCGCCGCCACGGGTTCTCCCGTTCAGCGGTCGGAAAGAGGCGGATGCGGCACCGACCGAGCTCCCGGAACCGCTGGACCCGCCGCAGCCGCGACCGTCCGAACCCGTCTGGAAAAAATCGCGAGTGGCGGCGCGGGAAGTGGCTCGAATCTGGAGCGGCATGCCGCTCCTGCAGGCGAAGTGGTTCACGCCACGCCGGCTGAAACTCGCGGCCGGAATGGTTGCGGCTGTCGTGTTGCTGCTGCTCGGCGTGCGCTTCATCGCGTGGCTGGCCGCACGGGCGGATGTCAAGCCCGTCGTTTCCCAGCGGGTGTTTCCGCCACCGCCGCCTTATTTTGAGTGAGCCTTCAAGCGGGAGCGGTGTGGTGCCTGTAAAATCGGTTTCCGTGGGGTTTGTCAGTCTGGGATGCTCGAAGAATGTCGTGGACGCCCAGGTGATGGCCGGTTTCCTGTTGGATGACGGTCTGGTGCTTGCGGCCTCGCCCGAAACGGCCGATGTCGTGATCGTCAACACCTGCGCCTTCATCGGCGACGCGCGCGAAGAGGCCGCCGAAGCGATCCTGCAAGTGTGCGGCCTCAAGCAGGCGGGCGGTTGCCGCGGTGTCGTGGTCACCGGATGTTTGGCGCAGCGCTATGGCGACCGGCTGTTGGAGAGCTTCCCGGACATTGATGCGTGTGTCGGCGTGGACGCCTTGGACTGCATCGGCGCGATCATCCGGCGCGTGGCTGCGGGGGAGCGGGGCATCGTCGCGGTCACGGCGAAGCCTTCGCGTCTCTTTAGCCCCACCCGCCCGGCACTCTCGTTTAGCGGCGGGCCATTCGCCTGGCTCAAGATTGCCGAAGGGTGCAGTCATGCCTGTGCATTCTGCGCCATTCCGGGGATACGCGGCAAGCTGCGTTCGCGGCCGATGGCCGAGGTGGTAGCCGAAGCACGGGCCTTGCTTGATGCCGGCGCGCGTGAATTGAACCTCATTGCGCAGGACACGACCGCCTACGGCCGGGAGCGCCGGGAGCCGGACGGTCTGGCGACGCTGCTGCGGACGTTGGATGCCCTGGACGGCCGATTCTGGATGCGCGTGATGTACGGATACCCGTCGCTGATCTCCGATGCGCTGCTCGAAACCGTCGCAGCCTCCCGGCACGTCTGCCGCTATTTCGACGTGCCGGTGCAACACAGCCACCCCGACATCCTGCGGGCGATGCGGCGGGCGGATACGATCAAGCCGGTCGCCACGCTTACCGCGCGGATTCGGAACGCCGTTCCGGGCGCGGTCTTGCGCACCACCTGTCTGGTCGGATTCCCCGGCGAGGACGACGCCCATTTTGAGCATCTGCTGGCCACCATGACGCAGGTGAGGTTCGACCATGTGGGGGTCTTCGTCTACTCGCCCGAAGAGGGGACAGCCGCTTTCCAGATGGGCGCTGTTCCGCCACCTGAAGTGGCCGAAGAGCGGCGGCGGCGGCTCATGCTGGCGCAACGGCAGATTGTGGATGAGAAACGGCGCGAGCTGGCCGGCACGCACGCCGACGCCCTGCTCATTCGCCCCGTGCGCCCGCTGCGCGGCCGTCCGACCTGGGAGGCGCGGCTCGAACGCCAGGCTCCCGACGTGGACGGCGTCACGCGCGTCGTCGGCGTTTCGGCCGACGCCAAGCCGGGAGATTGGGCGCGCGTCACCCTCACGGGCGGCCGCAGCTATGACCTCTACGCGACCGTTTAGAAGGAGACACACGTAATGCACATGGCCGATGCGTTGATTTCACCGGCGGTTGGCGGGACCCTGTGGGCGGCGAGCGCCGCGTTGCTCGCGCACTGCGCGCGCCGTGTCAGACAGACCCTGGATGATACGCGGGCGCCGTTGATGGGCGTGATCGGCGCGTTCATCTTCACGGCCCAGATGATCAACTTTTCGATTCCGGCCACGGGATCGAGCGGGCATCTGGGCGGCGGCCTGATCCTGACGATACTTCTCGGGCCGCATGCGGCTTTCGTCGCCCTCGCGTCGGTGCTGACCGTTCAGGCGTTGTTCTTCGCCGATGGCGGATTGCTGGCGCTGGGCTGCAACATTTTCAACTTGGGATTCTTTCCGGCGTTTGTCGCGTACCCGTTAATCTTCAAACCGATTCTGGGGCAGGCGAGGGGAGGTGCCCGGCTGTGGGCGGGATCGGTGATTGCGGCGGTCATCGGCCTGCAGCTGGGTGCGTTTGGCGTCGTGGTGGAGACCACCGTGTCGGGAGTATCTGAATTGCCGTTTCGATCCTTTGTGCTGCTGATGCAGCCGATTCACCTGGCCATTGGGGTGGTGGAGGGTGTAGCCACGGCGGCGGTGGTGGCCTTTGTGCTGCGGAGCAGGCCGGAGTCGCTGGCTGACGCGAAGGCCGGTCCGGTCGTGGCCTTCAACAAGCGTCGCATGATCGTTGGTTTTCTCATCGCCACAGTCGTGATCGGCGGCGGTGTCAGTTGGTTCGCATCGACGTACCCGGACGGCCTCGAATGGGCGATGGAAAAGGCCCGAGGGAAAGAGGCGCTGGCCAGTCCGAACGGCGGTGTGCATACGCGACTGGGGAACGTTCAGGAGAAGACCGCGTTTCTGCCAGGTTACGATTTCACGGCGCGTCCACTTGCGGATGACTCAGCTCCTGCCCGCTGGCCGTCGGTCAGCGCCGGCACGAGCGTGGCCGGTCTCGTGGGAGGGCTGATCGTGCTCGTCTTGGCGGGGTTGGCCGGAATGAGTTTGCGTAGACGGCGGACGGCCCCTTAATTGAATCGTACGCGGAGCACACATGGGATTCGGACATGACTCGGACGTTGGACGAATGGATGAACTCGGGCGCAAGGACTCGCCCGTTCATCGGCTTGACGCCCGCGTGAAGGCGTTGACCACGGCAGCCTTTTTGGTTGTGGTGATGTCCTTTCCCCGCTACGAGGTTTCGGCACTGCTGCCGTTCGTCCTCTATCCTGTGACGCTCATGGCCGTGGGCGGCATCCCTCCCGGTTGCATCGCGAGAAAACTCTTGGTGGCTGCTCCCTTTGCGTTGGCCGTCGGCATCTTCAACCCTCTGCTCGACCGTCATGCGGTTGCGACTTTGGGCACACACACCCTTTCCGGAGGCTGGCTTTCTCTGGCCTCCATCGTCGTGCGCTTCACGCTGACGGTCAGTGCGGCGCTGATCTTGGTGGCCTGCACGGGCACCCACCGACTCTGCGCCGGGTTGGAACGACTGGGGGCGCCACAGGTCTTCACGATCCAGTTGGAGCTGCTCTACCGGTATCTATTCGTCATCGCCGGGGAGGGATCGCGCATGACGCGTGCCGCCGAACTGCGATCTGCGGGACGTGGCACGCTGCGGTTTCGCACGTATGCGGGGTTGGTCGGAAATCTACTTTTGCGGTCGATGGATCGTGCGCAACGAGTCTATCAGGCGATGAACGCGCGCGGTTTTGACGGGCGGATGCGTGTGTGGCGTCCGACCGTGTTACGGGCCGGCGATATTGCTTTCCTAGTCGGGTGGCTCGCATTTTTTGCCGTCG
>JBIJDW010000235.1:0-5368 GCA_044343885.1 Kiritimatiellia bacterium | reverse complement strand
TCGCTGCTGGATCAGGTGCTGGGCGAAGCTCGCATGATGATCAGCGACGGCATGATCCTGAAAGCCGACGAGTATTACCACGGCGGCGTGCGTGTGGCCGACTGCACCCACGCCGACGCCCATGCCGCCAGCAGTCTGGATCTCCCTGGAACGGCCCACGTCCACGACCACGAGGACGATGACGACGCGCAGCCCGAGTCACCCCCGCGTGATCTCTGGAACTGGGTCAATACGCGCATCCACGTCGCGGAACATCGACACATGGACGGGGACCAGGCCAAGGAACTGATACCATGGTACTGGGCTGCCGTGCGCCTGGAGCCCAAGAATGTCCAGGCCTACCTGCTCTGCGCCAGCGTCATTAACCATGACCTGGGGAATCCCTCCGAAGCGATCCGCATTCTGGAAGAGGGCATCCGCAACAATCCGGCCGTAGCGGAACTGGAAATCGACGCCGGTTGCATCCACCTCAATCGGCTGAGCAACAGCCCCGCCGCGTTGGCCTGCTTTGAGAGCGCCTATGCCAAATGGGCGCAAGACCGGGACGCCCATGGCCATGCCGACGGCGATCTCAAAATGCGCATTCTCTTCTATCTCTGCCATCTCGCCCGGCAACGCGACGACACGCCAGCCCTGGACCGGTATTTCGCCGAAGCCCAAGCGCTCGGGATCCGCAGCGGCAGTTTCACAGCGATTCAGAAAATGGCTGAGCACTGACGAGTACCGAAATTTAGGCGTTGCGTCAGGGAGGCTCTTTGCTGTATTCTCTTCGCTCCAACCCACCGGACGATGCGTCGTGTGCTGCGGCGCGTGAAGATCCCAGGTTGTTGAGGGGGTGAGATCGAATGATTCAGATCAAACTGAAGAAGGGTGAGGCGGTCGACCGCGCGATGAAGCGGTTGAAGAAGATCATGGACAAGGAGGGGCTGATGAAGCAACTCCGGGCTAACCGCTATTTCGAGAAGCCTTGCGAGAAGCAACGCCGCAAGTCAGCGCGCGCACGTTCGCGCTTGTTCTCCCGCCGGACCACGCCCCCCATGGCCTGAGGACTCTCCCGATACGGATTCAAACCAACGCCACGGTGACACCACCGTGGCGTTTTTTTTATAAGAACACCTGCAGATCGGCTGGCAGGGGCGCGGTGATTTCGCGCCGGTCACCCGTCAGCGGATGGCGGAAACAGATGGACTGCGCATGGAGGAAGTGGCGGTTGAAACCGGCCACGGCGGCCGCGCCATAGCGTATATCACCGACAACCGGATGCCCGATCAAGGCCAATTGGCATCGGACCTGGTGGGTCACGCCGGTGCGAATCGTCACCTCCAGCAGCGTCCGCGCCTCGATTCGTCGCACGGGCCGGTACTCCGTCACGGCTCGCATGACCCGGTCGGGCTGTGCGACCCCTCCCGCCTCGACCATCCGTCCGCGGAACGCGGGCTGGTGCGCCAGATCGTGTGTCAGCAGCCCCGGGCCAGCCACCACGCCGTCGACCAGCGCCACATACCGTTTGATGATCTCGCGGTCGCGGAACTGCCTGCGCATCGCGGTGTAGACATCCGGCGTTCGCGCGGCCAGCACCACTCCCGAGGTCCCGCCATCCAGCCGGTGGAGCACACCCGCCGCCAGCGGCGCGTCGCCGACAGCCGCAAGCTCGGGGTAGCGGGCAACCAGTCCGTTGGCGATGGTCCCCATCTCATCCGGATCCAGCGGCTGACATGCCAGACCCGCGGGCTTGTTGACCGCAATCAGGGCGTCATCTTCATGGATCACATCCAGCACGACCGCCGCATCGGCGCGAACCCGCACCTCGCTCGCTTCAGGCAGACTTCGGACGGCCACCGCGTCCCCCGCGTCCAGCTTGTCTCCCTTGTCCACCGACCGGCCGTTGACTGTCACTCCGCCTGCGGCAATCGCCCGCCGGATCAACGCCCGTGTGCTCGCCGGACACTTCGCATGCACCGCTGCGTCCAAGCGGATGCCGGTTTCGGCGTCGGAAATCACGAACTGGCAGGTGTACATGCTTAATCCTAAAAAGGGCAGAAGACTGTGAGGCTGTAAGGCTTGGATGGCAATCGGTTATGCAAATGGGGTCGGTTCACCATTGGGTGCGTGCGAATCTAACCGTAACCTGTTCATTTTCTACCTTACAGCCTTACAGTCTTACAGCCTTACAGTCTACAGGTTTTGCAAGAGCCTCTCCCTTTTTCGGCGCCTGGCCTTAGGCGGCGGTCTTCGGCGCGGCGTCGAGGAGCATCTGCAGCATGGCGCCCGGATTCTCAAATTGCGCGTGGATCATCGTGTCGGTCACGTGAATGTTTTTCAAATTCGGATTCCCCGGAGCCTCGTACATGATATCCATCATCAGATGCTCCATCACCGCACGCAGGCCGCGGGCGCCGGTCTTCCGTTTGATTGACAGCTTGGCCATCGCGCGCAGCGACTCATCGGAAAAGGTGAGATCGGTGCCCCCCATCGCCAGCAGCTTGCGGTACTGCTTGGTCATGCAGTTTCTAGGCTCTACCAAAATGCGCACGAGATCGTCCTCGGTCAGATCGGAGAGCGAGGTGATGATCGGGAGGCGTCCGACGAATTCGGGGATCAGTCCATAGCGAACCAGATCCTGCGGCTCGACCTTGAGCCCCTCGCCGCGGCCCAGCCCGGTGATGATGGTCTTGTCGCTCCGGTCATGGTAGCCGATGGCCCGCTTGCCCTCGCGCTCCTTGATGAATGCCTCCAACCCCACGAACGTGCCACCGCAGATGAACAGGATGTTGCGCGTGTCGATCGAAATATACTCTTGTTGCGGATGTTTGCGGCCGCCGCCCGGAGGCACGCGCGCAGTCGTTCCCTCCAAGATCTTCAGCAGCGCCTGCTGCACGCCCTCGCCCGACACGTCACGGGTGATCGAGACGTTTTCGGTCTTGCGGGCGATCTTGTCAATTTCGTCGATGTAGACGATCCCAGTCTCGGCTCGTTTGACGTCCATATCCGCAGCCTGAAGGAGATAGAGGAGGATGTTCTCGACATCCTCGCCGACATAGCCCGCCTCGGTGATGGTCGTGGCATCGGCGATGGCGAAGGGGACATCGAGCATCTTGGCCAGCGTGCGGGCGAAGAGCGTCTTGCCGCAGCCGGTCGGGCCGATAAGCATGATGTTGCTTTTCTCGATCTCCACATCGGAAAAGGCGTCGTCCGTTTTGACCGTCGGAGACTGGTTCAGCCGTCGGTAATGATTATGGACGGCGACCGAGAGGGCGCGTTTGGCGTAGTCGTGGCCGATGATGTACTGATCGAGGGCCTTTTTGATTTCGACCGGATTGGGGACGACGAGCGGCTGGCGCGGCGTCTCCTTCTCTTTGGCCGGGGTCTTGGCCCCTGCCGCGCGGCGGTTGGCGGCTGGCGGTTGTCCGGCAACCCCAGGCGGCGGCAGGCCGTCCGGGGAGTCGAACAAAACCTTATTGCAGGTCATCACGCAACCGCTGCAGATGCACAATCCGTCCGGGCCGGCGAGAATGTGCGCGCCCTCCGCCTCGGTCAACCCGCAGAACGAACATTTCAGACTTCTGTCTTTCGGCGTCTTGGGAGCCATATGAAAAACCTTTGCTAGACGGATTATTGACCTGCGGGAAGCGCGACGTCAGTGGGTTTCTTGGTCAGTACATCGTCGATTAGCCCATACGCCTTGGCTTCGGTTGCGGAGAGAAAATAGTCGCGGTCGGTGTCGGTGGCGACGACGTTGATATCCTTGCCGGTGTGGAAGGCTAGGATCGCGTTCAGCCGGTCGCGCAGCCGCAGGATCTCCTTGGCCTGAATGCTGATGTCGGAGGCCGCGCCTTCGGCGCCGCCCCACGGCTGGTGGATCATGATGCGGGCATTGGGCAGCGCGAAGCGTTTGCCCTTTGTTCCGGCCGCCAGCAGGACCGCGCCCATGCTGGCCGCCTGTCCGATGCAATACGTGCTGACATCGCACGAGAGGAACTGCATGGTGTCGTAGATCGCCAGACCGGCCGTGACCGATCCGCCCGGCGAATTGACGTAAACCTTGATTTCCTTGGCGGCGTCCTGCGACTGCAGAAACAGCAACTGGGCGATGATGAGATTGCTCACCTGGTCGTCAATCGCCGTCCCGATGAACACGATGCGGTCGATGAGCAGCCGCGAAAAGATGTCGTAGGAACGCTCGCCGCGGGCGGTTTGCTCGACCACGATCGGCACCAACATAGATCCCTGAACTGAATGTGACATGATGAAGCTCCTTGAACAATACCTCGGTTACGATCACGTGATAGTCGGTCACCCCTTCGCGGAATTAACGAGAAACTCGAGCGTCTGCTCATTACGCACGTCAGCGCGGAACGTCTCGATGCCGTACCCCTTCTCGATCCGCTCGCGCATCTCGTGCGGCGTCATCTGGTGTTGCTCCGCAAACAGATCCAGCTTCTTCTGCAGATCATCGTCGGTTACCTGGATCTTGGCATCTTCGCCGATGCGCGCCAAGATGTAGCGCAGGCGGAGTCTTTCTTTGGTCGTGTTCGTGGCCGTTGTCAGCAACTGGTCACGATTTTTCTCCAAATCCTCGCGTGTGCCCCCGCGCTTGATGATGCTGCGGAGCATCGTCTGCACCGCCGCATTGGTTTCCTGAGCCATCTCGCTTTCGGGCAGATCAAAATCGGTCTTCTTCAGCAGATAGTCGATGACCTCCTGCTGGCGACGGTTCTTTTCATCCGACTCCGCCTGCTGTTGCATCTGTGCCCGGATCTGCTCGCGCACGGTGTCGAGGTTTGCCACGCCGATCTGTTTGCACAATTCCTCATCGGTCGGCGGAATTCTCTGACGGAATCCGGCCAGTTTGACCGTATAGACCGCCTTAACCCCCTGCAGCGCCGCGACGCGGAAGTCCTTCGGGAATTGGGTCTTGATGGTTTTTTCCTCGCCCACCTTCATTCCGGCCAGGGCCAGCGAGACACCGGGGATCATCTCAGGCTCGGAGACCTGCATCCAGAAACCGGTGCCTTCGGAGAACACCGCCGCCTCTTCCGCCAGATCCTTGAGCGGCTTGCCGTTGCTGACGGCGGTAAAGTCGATACGCGTCACATCGCCCATCGCGACGACGCCATCCGGCTTGCCATCCTCATACTTAGAGACCTGATTTCTAAGCTGCGTGAGCCGCCCATCGACCTCCGCATCGCCGACCGCCGGCTCGTTTTTCTTCACCGGAATATTCAGGTATTTCGGCAGTTTGAATGCTGGCGCGACGTCGCAGAGCAGCACAAAAGAGATCCCCGTCTCGGGCGAACACAGGATATCGGTGGCATCCACCATCGACACGAGGGCCAGTTTTTGCTCCTCGACCGCGCGCCGGCTCAAC
>JBIJDW010000234.1:0-5375 GCA_044343885.1 Kiritimatiellia bacterium | reverse complement strand
GCCGCGTGCGGCGAGGTGCAGGGCATGCCGGTCGCCCGTGAGGCGCTGGTGGTGATTGCCACCGATCAGCCCGCCGGCTTGTCGGTGCTGGATCGGCAAACCGGGCGGACGCTCTGGAGCCTTCCGCTGGACGCCGCGCCGACGACCGCTCCTCTGGTACGAAAAAATACCCTCTACGTGGGCACGTCGACGGGCGTTGTCGCGCGGAGTCTGGTCGACGGCAAACCACTGTGGGATGCGCCAGCAGGCAGGCCCGGTGCGCCGCTGGTGCTCATGAAGAACCGCCTCGCCTTCACCACGACGGAAGGCAAACTGATCATTCTCGCGATCGAAGACGGCCGTGTGGAGCAGACGATGGAAGGAGCGCTGCCCGGCTTCCCGCCTCTGGCTTCGCTGGACATGTTTGTGTACGCTGGCAAGGGCGGTCTGATGGTTTGCCCGGCCGCAGGCGGCGACCCGCAGACCTGGATGAAGATTGATTGGCTGGGCCGGCTCACCAGCGCGCCCGTCATGGCCGAGAGCCGGCTCTACATCGCCACGGATAAGAAGGGGCTTGTATGTCTGAAAAACAAATAGCGCCGACGCCGTTGGACGGCCCTCGCTGGGTGTATCCCTTTGGTCCGGGGCTGGCGTCCGATCCGGATCGGCCGGGCAAGGAAATTCTGGGCGGCAAAGGAGCCAGTCTGGCCGAGATGAGCCTGGCCGGGCTGCCGGTGCCGCCGGGCTTCACGATCGCCACGGAGTGTTGCCGGGCCTACTTCGACAGCGGCGGACAGTGGCCTGCCGGTCTGGAAGATCAGGTGCGTTTCCAGCTTCAGAAACTGGAGGAGACCGTCGGGCGGCGTTTCGGACGCGGGCGCAACCCGCTGCTGGTGTCCGTCCGGTCCGGGGCGGCGGTTTCCATGCCCGGCATGATGGATACGCTGTTGAATTGCGGACTGAACATCGACCTGTTTGATGAACTGGGGCAGCCACCGGAGTTCTGGTCGGTCTATACTCAGTTCATCCTCATGTTCTCGCGGACGGTTGCGGAACTGCCTGCCACGGTCTTCGGGGCCGCCGCCGATCCACGTCAGGCCAACCGCCAGACGGTCGAGGCGTGTCTGGACATCTATCGCGAGAAGGTGGGACATCCGTTCCCCTCCGATCCGTGGGTGGTGCTCTGCGAATGCATCAGCGCGGTGTTCCGGTCGTGGAACTCCGAACGGGCCGTGGCCTACCGCCGCCGGAACGACGTCCGTGGCATCGTGGGCACGGCGGTCAACGTGCAGGCCATGTTTCCTTCGGAGATTTCCGGGGTCCTGTTTACGCAGGATCCAAACGATTTGCAAAGCAACCGCATGGTCCTGGAGTCCGCGTACGGATTGGGCGAGGCCGTCGTCTCTGGCGACGTCACCCCTGATCGGTTCATGGTGCCGCGCGATGACTTCGGCTCGTTCCAGGCGTTTCTGGGCGACAAGAGCCACCGGGTAACGGCGCTGGGCAGCACGCAATCGCGCGACGCCAAGGCGGCCAGTCTCACGCCCGCGCAGATCGCGGAGTTGTGCGCAATCGGGCGGCGGATTGAGGATTACTTCGGCCACCCGGTGGACGTCGAATGGGGCTGGGCCGAGGGCCGGTTTGCCATGCTCCAGAGCCGCTCAATCCGCGGACTGGAAGTGGCGCGCGACATGGAGGTCGGCCGGATCGCCGAGATCGAGCGCCTGAAGCGTCTCGCGAGCGGTCGCCGACGGGTCTGGGTGACGCACAATTTAGGCGAGACGCTCCGCGCCCCCACGCCGCTCACGTGGGATATCGTGGGTCAATTCATGAGCGGTGACGGCGGGTTTGGTCAATTCTACCAGGACATCGGCTACCGGCCATCGCCACAGGTCTGCGCGGAGGGGTTTTTGGAGCTGATCGGTGCGCGCATCTATGCGGACCCTGACCGCGTGGCTCAGCTTTTCTGGGGTGACAGTCCCTTCCGATACGAGTTGGAAGCCTTGGCCAAGGGCACGGCCAGCCTCGATCAGGCCCCGAGTTTCTTTGATCCGGAGAAGGCCGATGGGACGTTCTTCCTCAAGCTGCCCGGGATGCTCAAGACCATGCTGCGCGCGTCGCGGATGTCTAGGCTGTTGAGGGAGACGGTCCGCGACCATTTCGAAAACGTCGCGCTGCCGCCGTACCTCGACTATGTGCGCGGCAAGCGGTCCGAGGATCTTTCGAAATTGGAGACGACACAGGTGTGTGCGGAACTGCGCGATCGCTGTCGCCGGGTGCTGGACGATTTTGGCAAGGAATCCCTCAAGCCCGGATTCTTCGGGGCAGTGGCGTTCACGGAACTGCGTGGATTGCTGATGCAGTTAATGGGTGATGACGAAGGCAGTCGGCTCGCCTGCACGCTCACCATGGGTCTGGACGGCGACACCACCGTGGTTCAGAACCAGTTGCTGTACCGGGTCGCGCGCGGCGAGGCGCCGATAGAGCAGTTCCTGGAGGCGTATGGTCACCGCACGGTCGGTGAGATGGAACTGTCCGAGCCGCGCTACCGGGAGAACCCCAATCAGCTCGATACGGTTCTGAAGTCCATGCGCCACAGCACCTTCTCTCCGGACCTCCACCATCAGAACGCGCATCATCGCGGCGAGGTGGAAAAGAAGCTGCCCGCGCTGCTGGCCCAATGGGGCGGTGCGTCCTTCTACGAGCAGATTGAGACCAGTCTCCACCAGACGCAGAAGTTGCTGGCCTATCGCGAGTCGGGCAAGCACTACCTGATGATGGGATACGAGCTGATTCGCCTGACGATTCTGGAATTGGCGCGACGCTGGGACCTGGGCCGCGAGATTTTCTTCCTGCGCCTGGATGAACTGGACCGGTTTGAAGCCGAGCGCGAAGCCCTGCTGGAGACCGCGAAACAACGCCGCATCCGCTGGCAATCGCTCCAGCGTCTGGACATGCCCGACGTGATCGACTCCCGGGATCTGGACCGGCTGGGGCTGCCGCAGCAGTACGAGAACTCGTCGGAATTGAAGGGCGAAGCGGTGTCCGCAGGCGTGTCCACCGGAACGGCCCGTATTGTTTTCGATCCGCGCGATCCGCGCGATCTCGGCACCGATTATATTCTGGTGTGCCCGTCGACCGATCCGGAATGGACATCGCTCTTTGTCAATGCGCGCGGGCTGCTCGTGGAGAAGGGCGGCGTGCTCTCGCACGGCGCCATCGTGGCCCGCGACTTCGGTATCCCCGCCGTGGTCTGTCCGGGCGTCACCAAGCGGATCACGGATGGAAGCAAAGTTCGTGTGGATGGAAACCGTGGGATCATCCATCTTATGGAGGGCGTCTAAGCCATGCTCGAATGGATCAATCAGGTGATCTTAACACTGGCCGACCCCGTTCTGAACGGGTTGTTGCGCCTGCCCGTGGACCTCGCGCTGGTGATCGTGGCTATCGGCACCGGGTCGATCATCACGTTCTCCCGGCGGTTCACGACCAACCAGGATATGCTGCGGCGGTGCGATCAGGATAAGCAGCGGATAGGGGAGTTGATTCGTGAAGCGAAGCAGCGGAAAGACAAGGCAGCCGTCACGCGCTATCGCGCCACGCAGGGGCTGATTGGGATGACGACGCTGCGGCAGGAGGGAAAACCGCTTCTGATGGTCCTGATCCCCATCGCCATTCTGGGTACGTGGTGTTTCCAACGCCTGGCCTTTGTGCCGCCGCAGGCTGGCGAGACCGTGAAGGTCCAGGTCTTCTTTTCTGTTGCTTCCGTCGACGGCGTGGCGCACCTCGTGCCGCAGGCGGGGCTGCGTGAAGTCACTCCCGGGGGAGCGGGGAGTTGGATTCAGAAGATCGTTCCGGATGAGATCGAAGAAGTGGTGCAGGTGGAATCGCTGGATCCAAAGACCCAGAAGAAGGTGACCCGGAAGGAAAAGAAGAAAAAGACCGTGGGTGGCTACGCCACCTGGCAGATTCAGGCCGACGCCCGCACCGAACCCTATACACTCCAGATCCGCCACGCGGATCAGACGGTGGAAAAGGAATTGCGCGTGGGGCAATTGGTCTATTCGCCTGAGGTGGAATTATACGGCGTTGACCGCCCGATCCGGGGCGTCCAACTGGACATGAAGCCCGTGAAGTTCCTGGGCCTGGTGCCGGGCTTTCTGGGCCTGGCACCGTGGATGGTGGCGTATTTCCTCATCGCCATTCCCTCGGTGAGCCTGATCAAGCGACTGACGAAAATTTACTAATAGAGCCGCTTGCAAAACCCCTGCAAGCGCCGGTTTCAGGTTTCAGTGTTCAGGTTTCAGGATGACGCAACATCGTGTGGTTCTTCCTGAAACCCGAAGCCTGACACCTCAGAGAAGACAGGGGACAGCCAAATAGCAGGCTCTCTTCGTCGCACACTTCGTCGCACACATTGTCGTCTACGCTTCGTCGCACACGTTGACTTGCACCCCACCCGTTACGTGCCATGCCCGGCACACACGGCGGCACTGAGGCGCGGTATTCCGTCGCCTTCCGCCGGTGGTTGGTGGTCACTGCTTCTTTCGGGGTCGGGGTCGGTATCGGTATCGGGGTCGATTTTTTCCGTTCTGTATTCGCCCGGTTCCTCGTGAACATATACCCTCGCTTACGCCCTGCCAACGTACTCGATAGCTGCACGATACACGTCCAGTTTCTCGTGGCCAAACGCCATTCCGATCTCCTTTTCGACCCCGATACCGATACCGACCCCGACCCCGATTTTATCCGTTTTCCTTTGTCTTTCTCTTTCCGCCAACGTGTGCCTCTCCCTGGATTGCGACGAGCGATCTTAGGGAGCAGGCTGGTGTTGGGCATCCTTGCCTTTCAAGTTGAGTTTGGACGTGAAGTATTCTCGCCACCCCGTTCTCATCTGGCCTTGAATGTTGTGAGTCTCCCACACGGAGGAACTGATAACGACTCCAAGTTCTGTCCCATCAGGCATCCTGAAACGAGCTTGATACTCACCGGCGCCGATATGGTACGTCGTGTCGTCCATGGTTTCTCCCTCGGAGAAGAACGAGAGCAATGACGCCAGATCTGCCGTGCCGTTGATTTCTGCCGACGGGTTGCCGTTGAGATCACCAACGGCGGCGGACACTGCAGTGCGCATCGGCAGACTTCGGGACGCGATGGACACTTGTCGCGGCTGTTGTTGCACACAGCCCATAAGAGCCGCCAAGATTGTGGCTAATCCAAGGGACGGACCTTCCGTTCCATTACCTTCCTGAAAAGAGTCTCTCGCCATGACGCCAAGCACGCAAAGGAACGATTTCTAATCCCTTGGGCGATCTTGGCGGCTTTGCGAGAAAATAGCGCAATCCGGATAGGGGCACCCCTTGCGGCGGCGCCAATCGGGACGAGGTTGCCGTGGT
>JBIJDW010000459.1:0-5392 GCA_044343885.1 Kiritimatiellia bacterium | reverse complement strand
GCGGAAGCAGGGGCTGGAGGCGTTGGTGCAGGGGGAGTTGGAGCGTCTGCGGACGCGGATGTATGATGTGTCGGAGTTTCTGAAGACGGTGAAGCAGCGGTTTTCGCAGTGGTACAACCGGCGGGAGAACCGAACCGGGACGCTGTGGGAGGATCGGTTCAAGAGCGTGATGATCGAACCGCCGTCACATGCGCAGCGGGATCGCCAGGGCATCGGCGCGCTGGCGACGATGGCGGCGTACATCGATCTTAACGCCGTGCGCGCGGGGATTGTGCGCGATCCGAAGGACTACCGGTGGTGCGGTTACGGCGAGGCTGTGGCGGGCAAGATGCGGGCGCGTGAGGGACTCGCGACGATCTTCGGCGAGGACCCCAACACGCAGTGGCGTGCGATTGCATCCCATTACAGGCTGATGGTTTATGCGGCCGGAACGGAAAACGGACTGACCGAACACGGCACGGCGTTGCATCCGGGTCTTTCGGTAGAACAGGTTGAAAAGATCGTCAAGGAGCGTGGGGAATTGCCGTTGCAGGACGTCTTGCGATGCCGGGTTCGCTACTTCAGCGACGGCGTGGCGATCGGCAGCAAGGCCTTTGTGAACGACGTCTTCCGATTACACCGCGACAACTTTGGTCCGAAGCGGAAAGACGGTGCGCGGCCGATGCATTTTGCGGCCTGGGGCGGGCTGTGCGCCGCGCGCGACCTTCGTCTCACACCGATTGCCGCCTCTGGCGGGTGATTTCAACCCCGCCGATTAACCCGAAATCCTTTCCACGAACAGGACATCGGCCGGAGGCCTGCACACGATTCGTGTCTCTCGAGGCTTGCGATGGCCGAAAACGGTACCTTTACGGACCCCAGCCTCATTTTTGACAGCAACCCCTCCCTTTGAGTCGTTGTGGTGCGCCTGTTCGGGTCCACTTGGCAAATTTTGCCAACCCAACCCGCGAAAGTTTGATCGATGGAATGTCCCTTATAAATTCCCGAAAGTTTGATCGATGGAATGTCCCTTATAAATTCCAATAGCAGGATAGTCGGCTGGCGGTTAATTGCTGGCTCGGCCTGGGGGGCTGTTCGGTTCAGCCAAATCAGGGCGGCTGATCCGCAAGGTCAATGGCGCCGAGGTTTAATCAAGGGGCGGCCCTATCCTGATCGGCTCATTCATGTCCTCTCTGAGTCGGTTATATGGCAGGAATCCCGTTACTCAGCCTGCATGATCTGACCCAGTCGAACGCTTCTGGGAACAAGTATATGCCCGCCACTATTACACAGCCGACAAGCAGAAGCGATGCAAGATCGATCACAATGAGTCTTACTCGTTGCTCAGGAGATACGAGATCGCCCATGAACAGTCCGAAAAGTTGAAGAAGAGTGGCGATTGCCAAGATGGGCGTTACTAAGAGTATGATGCGCACACGGCCATCGGAGACGCCACCATTTAGCCAGAGAGCCACCCACAGCAGCATCGATAGCGTAACTGTACTTACAGGAATGATGTATGGCCCGTATATCACAATACCTTTCTGATGTTCATTCATCCGCTCTTCGTGCGAAAACGAATACCGTTTATTCCTCGTTTGGCCAGTGTATGAGGGTTGCCGTTTGCAAACAAGCGTATTCTTGCCGCATGTGGGATAATTGTTGTTGAACGGAGGCACGGGGCCGGATGACGGGCTATAAATGGATGGCCTGTCCCTTGTCGGGCCTCTGGAGGTTAATCGGCTGCTTGGCTGGTTCGTGCGATTAATTTGGGAGGTTACGCAGGGGGAGGGGCAATGCCGATGACAGTCAATTGTTCCTCAATGCTGTTGCGATGCCGATGGTCAGAAACACAACGCCGCAAGCCATTGCCATCCATCCGGCTTTCTTGAGTTTGGCAGCGATGCCTTTGTTCTCATCAGACCCTAAGTCTTTCTTTGTGAACCATTGCGGACGAACGAGTACCGAAACAGCAATGCCGATCACTATCAGGCCCTCAACGACGTCAATGGTGGGTCTTGTCATATCGCTTTCATCCTTCTTCTGCGAACGTGATGAATCACCCGCAAGAAATAGCGCAGCTATTTCTTGTCGGGTGAATTCATTTGTTCGGCGGCATCTCTTCCCGGTATCTTGCTGAAATCGAAATGTTTGAAGAGCATGATGGCCGCGCCGTCCTGATTGTCATCATCGACTATTAGGCACAATCCATCTTTCGCAGTCGCAGGAGACACTGCAATCCCTTCGAGATTTCCTCCCTTGGGTCCGACGAACTCCGTAACGAGTGAGAAGCGCCTTTCCTTCCCATCCATACTTGACGAAAGAGTGGCAACCTCCAGGTAGTTAGGGCCTGTATTGTGCCATATATAGAGCAGGCCTGACGACCGGTCAAACGCAAGCCCCGAGCTTTCTTCCCTTGAAGTTTTGTAGGAACCGATGAAACGGACTTCCTTCCTTTTTGCGCCGAGATCAAAGACATAGATTCTGCCGCCATTCTGATGTGCGACAAACATAAGGCCGCCCATGCCGCCCTTGCTCATGCAGGGCTTGCCATCGGCATCCGTGAAATTCCCCTTCTTTAGCCATTCATCCGGAACGAAAGTTATACCCTCTGATCCTGCCCCACCCTTGGTTGGGACATGTGCGGATATGTTCCACTCGTTCAGGAGTGTTGCCTTGCCATAGTTTGAAGCGTCATACTCCCTGATCTTGTCCTCCCCTTCAGCCATTAAATAGACCAGATCTTTCCGATAGTCCACTTGACAGATGTCTTCCAGGTCGCCTTGACCAACATCGAACCTGGCTTGTTTCCCTCCCTCTACCGCGATACCCCAGTTCCCTTTCTTGTCCTTCTTCAACGCCCAAAAGGCAGACGGTCCGCCATTACAGCACACCCAGAACACGTCAGTCGTCGGGTTATAGCAGGCCCCGCTCATATTCTTCTTAAAGCCTGGATCAAGATGCGTAAGCGTTTCCACCGCGGTCCATGCCTCTGCCGGCCAAGGTTCCGCTGCCCATGCCAAGACACTTATCGTTAGAAACACGATTAAGGTTGCGATCTGAGCCGTTTTCATCTTTCGTGATCTCTTTATTGAACGAATACCGTTTTATCCTCGTGCGCCAAGTGTATGACTGTTGCTGTTTGCAAACAAGCGTATTCTTGCCGCATTGGATAAAAGGTGTGAACGGAGCCTTTGGGGCTTTGCTGACGATCTGGGGCAAAACTGATGATGTGCTGACTGTTCCAATAGCAGGATAGTCGGCTGGAGGCTAATCGGCTGCGCGGCTGGAGGCTGGCCGGTTTAGCCAGAATGGGCGGCTGGTCCGTTCGATTATTATTTTTGGGGTTCAGCAAGGGGCGGCCCTATCCTGATCGGACATTTCCTTTTCAGAATCTGTAGAGCTACGATGCTGGTCACGGGTGGGATGATAACAAAAAGAATCGCCCCGGTCATAAACATCAGGGCAATCCCCTCTACCGCTTCCGAGTCATGCTTTGCCCAAACAAAGGTTATAAGAGCGTAGAGACCAACAGCCATGAACTGTGTTGCCTGTGCGATCGTTGCAATCCGTCGTGATGGCCATATTGCCACAGACGCTGTCATCGCCGCCGCAAGGAACATGGCGATCTGCTCATATCTCTCCGGGAAGTATCCGGGACGAAGGATAATCGTCCAGATAGTCGCATGCGCGACGGCAATAAGTGCAATAGTTAATCTCATCTTCATCATTTTTCGCCCGAACGAATATCGTTTTATCCTGGTGCGGCAAGTGTATGACGGTTGCTGTTTGCAAACAAGCGAATTCTTGCCGCATGTGGATATAATGTTGAACGGAGCTGCGGGTGGCTTTGCTGACGGTCTGGGGCAAAGTTGACCGATTTGCTGACAGTTCCAATCCCTGGATAGTTGGCTGGCGGCTAATCGGCTGCTCGGCTGCGCCGTACGATTAGTTTGGGAGGTTTAATCAAGGGACGTCCCTATCCTGATCTGTGTCATTTTGCTTTGTTGAGTTCTTGTTGTTTCGCGTTGAGCAGGTTCAATGCCTTCTCCTTGCTCAGGCCGTCATGCTCAACGCAAAACGTGTGGCCATCGCCGGATGGGTCAACTATCGTGACATATACCTGACTCCGCTGTTCCTCAAAGTAGATGTGCCCGTTTGTCAGGGCGTTGATGCTTGCGATGCTCATGCGATAGGCTGGTGGCGGCTTCGATGGTGACCGAGCACAGGACAGGAGAAGACCTATCCCAGCCATCAGGAAGCAGCCCGCAACAATCCATTTCCTCATCTTTGTTTCCTCGCCGAACGTGGGTGCTGCGGATACGAACTTCAGCGAGCTGTCCACCAGCACCGTGTTAACCGTGTTTCTCTCCAGTATCCAGATGTGCTGCCCCTTTCCTTGCAGCGGGGAAAAGCGCACCACATTCCTTGCATACCCACACGGGTTTCACGAGGAACATCCATGCGCACATGACCGCCCAGAGAAGCAAGCCGAAGATCGCCCCAACCTCATCGTTTCTCGCGGTAAACCAATGGAAAAGGCAACCCACCAGAAGAGGGATGGCGAACCAGCCCAACCAAAGACAAAGACCAGCCACAATGCGGAGCCCCATCCGATCGTCGAACCAACAATGCCCCCCGCACAATGGGCATACTACCGGTCGTGACCGAGTGCCTGTCTCTTCATTCATAGTCTTTTCCGGTTAACGAATAGCATTTATCTCACGGCGGCCAGTGTATGCCACCTGCTGTTTGCAAACAAGCGTATTTTTGCCGCATGAGACATAATGTTGTTGAACGGAGCCGGGGGGCTTTCCTGACGGCCTGGGGCAAGGCTGACGATTTGCTGACTGTTTCAATCGCCTGAACAGTAGGTGGAGGCTATCATGTCCTCGCCCATGCCGCCAGAACAATTCCAAGGTCGGCGAGGACATGTGAAATCGTGGGAACCGTTAGACTTCGAGTTGTTCTGGCCATCTGCTTCCATGCGAGAGAGGTCACCATGAGAACGGCGAAACAGAGGCTCAGCCATGGAACGGTTATGAGCGATGCCAAGACAATCATGTGGTACCCGGCAAACAAGGGATGGGACCACGCCGTGTGCTCACGAAGCTGCTGCCAGTGAATCTGTTCCAGGAATGGGTGAATCAATCCGAAATAGGGAACCATGAACACCAGAGCCAACCCTGACAGATGGTAGGTGTCCATCCATGACGAGAGATTGGTACGAATGATATAAGGTAACAAGACGTACAGCAATGGACCTACCAGTACGGATGGAATCGCAAGCATCCAGATTCTACGTCCCTG
Source organism: Kiritimatiellia bacterium (assembly GCA_044343885.1). Lineage (GTDB taxonomy): Bacteria > Verrucomicrobiota > Kiritimatiellia > RFP12 > JAAYNR01 > VGWG01. The sequence goes on along the minus strand of JBIJDW010000459.1, from coordinate 103 downwards.
CGGTTTTCGCATCTTGCGCAGGACAGGCCAGTTCCAGAATAGAATCTGCGCGTGATAGGCAAGGATAGCAAGCCAGGCATTAGGCCAGACAACCCAGAAGGCG
>JBIJDW010000233.1:0-5421 GCA_044343885.1 Kiritimatiellia bacterium | reverse complement strand
AGCGGATCAGGTCCGTGGATTTCCAGATGAGCAGCCCCGGGTAGTATTCGAACGAGGACGTCGTCAGGTAAAAGGTTTCACCGACCCGCAACACCGATGGGTCGGGATAATCGCCGGGCAGCATCGCGTCCGGCGCGCGTTGGCGCATAGGTGTCGTCCGTGCCATCACACTCTTCATGACATCCCCTTGTCCACTACGATGCTTTCCAGACTGGCGGAGTCACGATTGCCATCCAGGAGGGACAGGGTCAGCGTGCGGCGGCCGGCGGTCCGGATGGTCAAGACGCCCAGCGGCATGACGGCATAGGCGGCCGTGGCACCCTGCTGATTCTGAACAAAGTCCCCTTCGTCCGATGCACACTTCCAGACCAAGCGCCCTTCACCGCGACAGCGCACACGGACCCGCCAGTCACCGGCCACAGGAAATTCCACGGTCCAACAGACCACACCGTCCGCGCCCCACTGTCCTACCTGCTCGGCGTGTTTCCATTCGCCAAACTTCTCCATCCACTGCGCCTTGTTCGGCACAGCGCCTGTGACCGCAGCAAATGCCGCCGGGAGCGCGGTTGGCAACAGGGGGTCAACGCCGAGCGTCGGGTCCACCTGCAAGGTGCCGGACACTGTCAGCTCGTACACTTCCGGACCAATCCCGGCCGGTTGCGGCGGAAGCTGGATCACGGTCCACGAGCCATGCTGTCGGGTAGCCAGACGAGTGCCGGGATCATCGAATGGATGGACGCCGGAGACCGGGGAACGCAGGCCGGGAAGCCAAAGTTCGCCGGAGGCTGGACGTTGGAGCACAATCAGGTGAAGGGTTCCGTCGGCGGCAACGGTGACATCGCCCCAGGGCATGGCATGCCCCCAGGGTGACGGGGCAGCCCCATAAACGACCTGAGGGTGGCGGGCAATCCAGGCACCGGCATCGCGCAGGTTCTGCGCAGCCGCCTCCGGGATGCGGCCATCGGGGTCAGGTCCGACATTCAGGAGGTAGGCTCCTCCACGAGCGGCGGCACCCGTGAGGCGGATCAGAATCTCGCGCGTATCCTTCCAATTGCGATCGTACCAGGCAAAGGACCACGAATCGTTGGTGGTGTCACAAGCCTCCCACGGCCCCGCGACATTCGCCTGCGGGATCTCCATGTCGCCCTCGCTGGAGTAGTCGCCCCAGCCATGGCCAATGCGACTGTTGACCAGTGCGTTCGGCTGGTTGCGACGCACCAGCGCATAGAGCTCCTCGATGTACTTCTTCTCCATCGCACCCGGTGTGTCGAACCAGACAAAGGAGAGTTCGCCGTAGCGCGTGGTGATCTCTGCCACCTGCGGCAGGCACTTGCTCCGGAAGTAGTGCTCAAAGGTCGCCGGAGCACCGTGATCATCCTGCTCCGGCCCGCCAGCGCCGCCGGGCGTTGTCCAGTCTTGAAAGTGCGAATAGTAGAAACCGAAACCGAGCCCCGCCGCGCGACAGGCGTCTGCCAGCTCCCGCATGGGATCGCGGCCAAAAGGACTATTCGCGATGGTGAAGGCGTCGGCCTTCGAGCCGAACATGGCGAAGCCTTCATGATGTTTGGCCGTGATGATGATATAGCGCATGCCAGCCGACCGGGCGAGATTCACAAAGGCAGACGCATCGAAATGGCGCGGGTTGAAGTCGCTGGCCAGACGCCGGTATTCGGCGACCGGAATGCCGGCCATGGCCGGATGCATCATCCATTCGCCGATGCCGTAATAGGTCTTCCCATGCCACCTGCCGGCCAATGAGGAGTACAGTCCCCAATGAACAAACATGCCGAAGCGCAACGCGCGCAGGCGGGTGGTGACGATCTCCGGATCCAGACCGGTGCCGACTGCATCGCCTCCCCACATACGGTCCATGGTGACGACTGGGGCGGCGGGTTCCGAGAACGGCGTGTCGTTTGTTTCCATTTTGAGTATTCAGTCAACACATTCGTCTTGGACATACCGTAATGGTGTTGGGGAGAAAAAAGGTCTCGGCTGTCACGAGGCGTTTTGCAAGTACCTCTATTTCCCCTCGACCGTGGCCTGCACCAGCCACGCGCGTGGAGTGCTCGTGTCGCCACCCGTTGCAGCCGGCACGACCAAAACCCCTTCCACCACGTCTCCCCCTTTGAATGGCTTGGGGCCGGATCGCAGCAGGGCTTCCCAACCGGCGCCGTCACGCCGCCACTTTTGTTCAGCCGGAAGCTCGATCGCGCCGCGCTGGAGTGGATAGAACTGCGCCCGGGCCCACGCCGCCGCATCAGGCCCCGATCCCGCCGGGGACTCGATCCGCAGCCGCAAGCCTTTCCGTTCGGATTGCGCGCGCGCTGTCCAGCCGGGCACGGACTTTGGCAACCGGTCCCGCCAGCGGGCGAATTCGGCTGCGGTCGTTGCGTTCGTTCTTGCGGGAGCCTCTGCGGAGACGATCAGGGCGACCTGCGCCTCTCCCTTTTTTTGCATGCAGGCCTCGCGGCAGACCATCCAGTTCGCGGCCAGGCCGATCTCCAGCTTCTCTCCGGTGAAGCCGCCTCCGACTTCGAAATCGGCCAGCAGCCAAACCCGGTCTTCATAGCCGAACGACACCATTCCCGATTCTTCAAACCGCGCAGGTGTTGGAAATTGCAGACGGGACAGACGAACCCCTTCCGGCAGACGCCAGCGCAGTGTCGGCGGAAGCCCCGCGTCACCCGGGTTCAGCCAATAGGTGTGCCAGCCGGGCTGGGTTTGCAACTCGACCGCCAACGTGAACGACGCGCCGGGCGTGACCGCATCACGCTCGGCAATCAGCCGCACCCGGTCCGCCGACCCGTCTCCGGCATATCCCTGCAACGCGGCGAGCATGACGCCAGCCAGCAGTTGCATGAACCGCACGCGGTGATTCCAGCCCCGCCTCGCTACACGCATCGTTGACTCCTTCTAGGATCGCGTAACCCTCACTCCACATCGCAGGCGTTCACGTGCCAAATCTCGTCGGCATATTCGCGGATCGTCCGGTCGGATGAGAAGACCCCCGAACGGGCTACGTTGAGCAACGCCTTACGATCCCATTCCAACGGCTTGCGATAGAGCGCGTCCACCGCCTCCTGCGTCTCGATATAGGCGCGCAGGTCGGCCAGCAGCATGTAATAATCGTTGTAATCGAGCAGGGTTTGGATGATCGGATCAAACAAACCGGGCGACAGGACACAAAAAACATTTTGCTGGATCAGATTGATCGCCCGGCGGATTTCAGGATCACTCTCGTACACATCCCGCGACCGGTAGGCGGGGCGTTTCACGGCAACCTCATCGGCCCGCAGACCGAAAATGAAGATGTTGTCATCGCCCACAGCCTCGCCAATCTCGACATTCGCGCCGTCCAGCGTGCCGACCGTCAGCGCCCCGTTGAGCATCAGTTTCATGTTGCCCGTTCCCGACGCTTCCGTCCCCGCGAGCGATATCTGTTCACTGACGTTCGCGGCGGGGATGATCTTCTCGGCCAGCGACACCCGGTAGTCCGGCAGAAACACGACCTTGATCTTCTTGCTGATCAGGGGATGGCTGTTGACCACTTCGGCGACACCGTGGATCAGCCGAATGATAAGTTTGGCAACGTAATATCCCGGAGCCGCCTTGGCGGAGAATATGAACGTCCTCGGATGCATGTCGTAATTCGGGTCACGGATCATCCGGTCAAACAAGACGATGATGTACAGCACCAGCAGCAACTGGCGCTTGTATTCGTGCAACCGCTTCACCTGGACATCAAACAGCGACTCGGGATCAACCGTGACGCCGACGGTTGCGAGGATATGCGCGGCCAGCGCGACTTTGTTGGCCTGCTTCGTCGCCCGAAACGCCTTGAGAAACGCCCGATCCTGCGTCAGTGGCTCGAGCTTGCGGAGCTGAAAGAGGTCGGTGATCCATCCCGCTCCGATCCGGCTGGTGATTAGATCGGAAAGATCCGGGTTGGCCTGAAGCAGCCAGCGCCGCTGCGTGATGCCGTTGGTCTTGTTCTGAAACTTCTCCGGCCACAAATCGGCGAAATCGGCGAATAGCTTTTTGCGGATGATTTCGGAATGCAGCTTGGCCACGCCGTTGACCGTCGACGCGCCGATGATCGCCAGATGGGCCATCCGAACATGCTTCTCCCCGGCCTCATCGATGATGCTCATCCGTTGCAGGCGATCGACCTCGCCCGGCCATCGCACGGCGACATGCCGCACAAACCGGCCGTTGATCTCGTAAATGATCTGCATGTGCCGGGGCAGAAGCCGCTGCATGAGCGGCACGCTCCACTTTTCCAAAGCCTCCGGCAGGATCGTGTGATTGGTGTAGCCCACACAGCGGCAGGTTAGACTCCATGCGAAATCCCAGTCCACGTGCTCCCGGTCGATCAGAAGCCGCATCAATTCGGGAATGACCAGCGCCGGGTGAGTCTCGTTGAGCTGGATGAAGACCTTGTCCGGCAGGGTGGCCCAATCATCATTGTCGTTCTGAAACCGCCGCAGCATATCCTGCACCGAGCAGGAGACAAAGAAATACTGCTGCCGCAACCGCAGCTCCTTCCCTTCGAGCACATTGTCATTGGGATACAGAACCTTGGTCAGATTCTCGGCCAGCACTTTGTTTTCAACGGCCTCGACATACGATCCCCGATTGAAGTCATCAAAGTTGAAGGCGTCGTCGGCCCGCGCCGACCACAGGCGGAGGGTGTTCACCACCTTGGCTCCATAACCGACGATTGGTAGGTCGAACGGCACCCCGATCACCGGCTTCGCGTTGATCCAGCGCCACTCCATGCGGCCGTTGTTCCGAACGGCTTCGACCGAGCCTTCAAACAAAACAGATTGCGTGTATTCGGGCCGCGCCACTTCCCAGGGATAGCCGTTCTTGAGCCAGTGATCCGGTTCCTCGACCTGCGCGCCGTTAATGATCCGCTGCGCAAAAATGCCGTAATCGTACCGAAGCCCGTATCCCATGCTGGGGATTTGCATCGTCGACATCGAGTCGAGAAAACAGGCGGCCAGGCGGCCCAGGCCGCCATTGCCAAGCCCCGCGTCCGCTTCGTAGTCGCGCAGCGTGGTCCAATCCAGCCCGACCTCATCCAGCGCCTCGCGGCAGGATTCTTCCATCCGCAGGTTGATCACGTTGTTGCCCAGCAATCGCCCGATCAGAAACTCCAGAGAGAGGTAGTACACACGCTTGACATTTTGCTCGTGGTAGCTTCTTTGCGTGGCGATCCACCGTTCCACCAGACGGTCACGAACTGCATTCGCCAATGCGGTGTAACAGTCGCGGTCCGTGGCCAACCCCTGATCTTTGGAAAGCGTGTAACGGAGATGCCACGCGAAATCCTCTCGCAGCCCTTCGGTTGTCATCGCCACACGGCGGTCGTGCATCTTCCGAAACGTCTTCTTTGTTATTCCCATAGTCGTGCTCCTC
>JBIJDW010000232.1:0-5433 GCA_044343885.1 Kiritimatiellia bacterium | reverse complement strand
GCCCTGCCCATCCAGGAACAGAAGCGTGCGATGTGGCGCCGCCTCAACGACAAGCATCCCGATCGGCCCATGGTCATGATTGACCAGGTGTGTTGGAACGAAATGAACGTGGATGACGAACTGACGTTGCGCTGCGAAGACGCGGAATGCCGTCATTATGAGGCACACCTGCGGCAGATTCTCTACCAATGGCGACACTTCCGCGTGGACATGGTGGTCGATCCGTTCATCCGCGTTTCCAAGGCGGTGTCTCATTCCGGTCTCGGCGTGGCGACGATTGATGCGGAAGTCGCCATCACCGATCCGACCAACTCCGTGGTCGGGCACCGTTTCACCAATCAGTTTGAGACCGATGCGGATCTGGATAAAATTCGGAATCCAGTCGTGTCGCATGACGCACAGGAGACCGCCCGTCGCCTGGAGGCCGCACACGCCCTGTTTGACGGCGTTCTGGATGTGGTTGAAGTCGGGTGCGACCCCTCCTACCTCTCGGTGTGGGATCCGATCAGCTTTTGGATGGGCGTCGAGGGGGCGCTGTTTGCGCTGATCGACCGGCCGGAGTTCATGGCCGAAATGGTGCGTCGCGTGGTCAACGGTCATCTCAGCATGCTCGATCAGATGGAAGCATTGGGTGTGTTGTGCGGTCCTCAGCCCACGGTTCATTGCACGGGTGCCTATACGGACGACCTGCCCGCCCCGGGATTCGACCCCGCCCGTCCCCGCACACGGGATCTTTGGATGTTCAGCATGGCGCAAATGTTTTCCACCGTCTCGCCGGCGATGCTCCAGGAATTTGAGATCGACCCGTGCATGCCGCTCTTCCAGCGGTTCGGACTGGTTTATTACGGCTGCTGCGAGCCGCTCGACCTCAAGCTGGACGCCGTGCGAAAAATTCCCAATCTGCGGAAGATATCCATGAGCCCGTGGGTCGATGAGGAACGCGGAGCGGCCGGAATCGGACGCGACTACGTCTATTCGCGCAAGCCCAATCCCGCGCTGCTCGCGTGGCCCACCTTTAGTGAGCAAGCGATCCGCGAGCATCTGCAGACGTCCGTGGACGCCTGCGCCCGCCATGGCTGTCCGCTTGAGCTGATCCTCAAGGATATCAGCACCGTAAAGTACGAGCCCCGCCGCCTGTGGCGCTGGGCCGAAATCGCCATGGACGTTGTTGGGCATTAGCATTCGCCATGCATATCCACCGCACAACAGCCGCCGACCTCATCGCCCTTCGTCCCGCCCATGACGCATTCGTGGGCGTGGATTCCGACGGGTGCGTGTTCGACACCATGGACGTGAAACAGAAAGCCCATTTTCACCCGCTTATCTGCACGTTCTGGGGGCTGGAACGCATCGAGACGCAGGTGCGCGCCGCCGCCGAGTTCGTGAATATCGGATCGAAAACGCGCGGCCAGAACCGCTTTACCAATCTCCTGCTGACCTTTGAGCTGCTCGAAACGTGGGATGTCGTCCGCGCATCCGGCGTGCCGCTGCCCCGCATCGTAGCGCTGCGCGCGTACTGCCAGTCGGGGCTGCCGCTCGGCAACCCGTCGCTGCAAGCTGAGGTTGCCCGTAGCGGCGACCCGGACCTGAAGCGCGTGCTGGAATGGAGCCTGGCTGTCAACATCGACATTGACACCCGGATGCGACCCACGCCGCCTTTCCCGTGGGCGCTCAAGAGCCTGGAGCGGATTGCTCACGTCTGTGACGCAATCGTGGTTTCGCAAACCCCGGAAGAGGCTCTGCTCAAGGAATGGCATCATCATGGCATCGCCCATCGGGTGAGCGGGATCGCAGGTCAGGAAGTCGGCTCCAAGGCCCACCAGATCCGGCTCGCCACCGACGGCCGCTACCGGCCCGGCCGCGTGCTCCTGATCGGCGACGCGCCGGGCGATCTCGCGGCGGCCACGGATGCGGACGTCCTCTTTTATCCGATCCTCCCCGGCCGCGAGGACGCCTCCTGGCACCGGTTCCACGACGAGTCCTTCGACCGCTTCCTCGCCGAAACCTATGCCGGCGCCTATGCCGAGGATCTCACCCGCGCCTTCCTCGACGCCCTGCCCGACACGCCGCCCTGGCAGACCTCGGCCTCGCGATCCTGATTGGAGCGAATGCGGATTACTCGTCCCAGACGCCGTCAGCTTCCATCTGCTGTCGCAGGTTCTGCTTCATCGTGGGCCGGTGGCCGAAGAGAAGCGAGCCGATGCGAATCCACGTCGCGCCTTCGCGAACAGCCGCTTCAAAGTCGTTGGACATCCCCATGGAAAGATGGGGCAAGCCGATTCCAAAATCACGCGTCAGCCGGTCGCGCAACTCGCGAAGCCGGGAAAAAAACGGGCGCGTCTGTTCGGGATCAGGACAGAACGGCGCGAGCGTCATCAATCCGACCAACGTCAGCGCGCGGCACGCCAGCGCCCGTTCCACCACCTGCGGCACATCCTCGGGCTTGATGCCGAACTTGCTCGCTTCGCCCGAGACATTCACCTCGAGCAGGATGTCGGCACGCACACCCGACTCATCGGCGGCATCGTCAAGCTGTTCGACGAGCCGCGCCGAGTCGATCGAGTGAATTGTCGAGAAGAACCCCAGAGCGGGCCGGATCTTGTTTCGTTGCAGATGGCCGATCAGGTGCCAGTCGGGGCCTGTCACGCACTGGGGGATCTTGAAGGCCGCCTCCTGCACGCGGTTCTCGCCGAAACGGCGAATGCCGGCCTCCCACGCCTCGGCGACCACCTCGGGGCCGAACGTTTTGGTGACCCCGATCACCTCGACCTCGTCCGGGCTGCGGCCCGACTGTGCGCAAGCGCGCGCAATCCGTTCCCGGATCTGCTCCAGAATCGTTGCGACGCTGTCTGCTGTGTTTCTGTCCATACGCTTACGCCACCTCCTGCCGTCCCCCGAGCGCCCGCTTCAGGGTGAGCGGGTCGGAATAGCCGACACCGCTGTCGGCGGGCAGGCCGAACGCTAGGCGCGTCACCCGCACGCCGCGGGCGCGCAGCCGCTCGGCCAAATAGCCGGCGGTGGTGTCGCCGTCGAGATCGGTGCTGAGGGCCAGAACCACCTCGCGCACACCCTCGGCCTGAACACGGTCCAGAAGCGTCTGGATGCGGAGTTCCGCCGGTCCGGTCATCCGCGCTGGCGAAAGCTTGCCCAGCAGCGCGTGGTAGCGACCGCGAAAGCCGCCGGATCGCTCGATCGCCAGAATGTCTCCCGGTTCCTCGATCACGCAGAGGATTTCCGAATCCCGTCCCGAACCCGTGCAGAGCGCGCACGGATTGACGTCGGTGGTGGTGAAGCCGCCACAGACATCGCAGCAGCGCACCCGTTCACGGGCGGCGGCCAGCGCGGCGCTCAGCTCGTCGAGCAAATGTTCTGGCCGTCGGACAAGCGCCAACGCCGCCCGCTCAGCCGAGCGGCGCCCAAGTCCCGGCAGGCGCGACAGACTTCGCACCAGATTGTCCAACGGACCGATCATGGCGTTCAGCCCAAGCCCCCGAACATGCCAGCCATGCTCGAATCCTTCATCAGCTTGCCCATCGTTTCCTGGGTCTGCTTGCGTACCCCTTTGAGTGCTGCGTTGACCACCGTGTGGAGCATGGTCTCGAAGCGCTCCGGCTTGCCGGCAACCACTTCCTTCAGAGCCTCCGGGGCGATTTTGATGGAGATTATTGAGAAGTCGCCGCGCGCCACGCACGAGATTCCGGCGTTGGTGTATTCAAAGGTGATCTTTTCAACTTCCGACTGAAGGCGCTTGGCCTCCTTGCGCATCTGCATCGCCTGCTTGACTTGATCGAACATATTGGCCATGAGAATCCTCTACTAATGGTTCGTGAATAGTCGCCCCAACGGGGTTGTCCGGTAATGGACGGGGTGAAGCATACACAACGCGCGGACGAATTGCAATTCCTACGCTTGTTTCCCAGACGGATTATCGGTATGATGTTCCATTCTGAATCCGGATTGCGTTCTGCATGGAAACTGCTATGACATCGAACATTCCTCCCAAGCAAACGGTCACTGGTTCCCCCGGCACGCCGAATCCGGCCTTCGAGCAGCCGTATGCAGGCATACCGGAGCAACCGGGCGCGCTGGTCTCGATCCACAACGCCGCGCTCCACGCCACCCCCGACTCATTCCCCGTACTGAAGGCGTTTCAAGACTATCTGGAGGCCGAACGGCAGCGTGCGCGCCGCCGGCTGGTTCTCTTATCCGCCTTTTTCGCAGTTCTCCTCATCGTAGTCATGGTCGGCTTGATCGCCATCGGCGTCTCGATCTATGGAGACCTATCGGCCAAGAATGACAAATTGTTTTCGGTGCTGATCGATCAGCACACGGCGCCGGCCGGACGGATGCCGGCGGAAACCGATGCCAGCGCCCGTGAACGCGCCATTGAGGAACAGGTCGCAGCCAGACTGGCCGCAGCCTCCAGACCCGCACCCGGGGCGTCTCCGGGAATCGACGTCGCGGCACTAGAACGCATCATTGAAGAGCGTGTCGCCGCCCGGATGGCCGCCGTCCAGCCAACCGTGCCAAGCCCCGCGCCAGCCAATCCGCAACCGTCAGCCCTGGATGATATCAAGGCCGCTCTGGTTGCGATTCAGAAGGAGAATGCGGCGCTCCGTTCTCAACCCTCGTGGCCGTCGAGCATTGGTCCGCTCGTCCCGCGTTCCGCCGTCGAGAATCTGAACCCACCACCCGCCGCAGAGCCGCCTCCGACGGCGACGGCAACGGCACCCATCGCACCGGCACTCACAACCCAACCGGCGATCAGCCTGCCGGTGCCCCTGCCCGTGGTGGCCGTCGCTCAGCCTGTGCTCCGAAAACCGCTCGAACAGCCTCCGGTGGCGGTCGCCCAGGCTTACCAGACATCGGGTGACCGTCTCACGGTCGGGATTCCGGGGAAGAATTCGGAAGAACCGATCCCGTGGCGAATCGTCCTGCCCAAGCCTTGAAACGGCAGGCATCTGGAAACCGCGTTTCATTCAGAAAGGCTGCCGTCATGATTCATCCGATTGTCACCTTTGGCCATGCAAGTCTGCGCTGCGAATCCCGTGTTGTTCCGACCGTCACCGATGAAATTCGCCGGCTGGCCGCCGACCTGATCGATACCATGCATGAGGCCAGCGGTGTGGGCCTCGCCGCTCCGCAGATCGGTCGCGAAGCGGCGGTGTGCGTCATCGACATCCCCCCCGACGCTGAGAAGCCGGTATGCCGCGCCTTCAACGCCGCGGTCCCGATGCCGCTGGTGCTGATCAACCCCGAGATTCTCGCCACGGAAGGAAGTCAGCGAAACAACGAGGGCTGTCTGAGCTTCCCCGAGATCTACGCCGTCATCTCCCGCCCGAATCAGGTGACGGTCGCCTTCCACGCACTGGATGCGTCTCGCCAAACCCTCACCGTGCAAGGTCTTCTCGCCCGCGCCGTAATGCATGAGAT
>JBIJDW010000231.1:0-5467 GCA_044343885.1 Kiritimatiellia bacterium | reverse complement strand
CCGAGTGGGTATCCGTTTCCGTCAGAACCACGCGGTTGACCTTGTCCCCGCTCGTCGCCATGGCCTTGACCGTGATCGTGTCTTTCTGGGGCGTCGTGTTGCGGTCCTGATCAACCACACGGATATAGACGGGGTTTCCGGGTTTGATTTCGGTCGTGGAGCGGACCGCACTGAGCACGACCTCGGCCCCGGCGCCTTCCTTGGGCGCATTCAGCGCCTGCAGAAGGCTCGTGTTTCCTTCCGATTGGGCCGATTTCTCCAGTTCGCCGCGCAAGCTGGTCTCCAACACAATCCGCGCCTGTTCCTCCAGCGTCGGCATGCTGCCGGAAGACGTAAACAGCGCGCCATCGGTAATCACGCCGAGGTGACCGACCGTGTCACGGGTGATATTGGCTTGCTTGCGAAAGCGCTCCGAGAGTCCAAAGTAAACATTGTCCCCTCCGAGCACCTGCAGGATGTGGTCTCCTTTGACCATGCCCGCCATCGCCGTGGGTATCTCGCCGCGGAAACGCGTCTTGGAGTCGCCAAAGGGGAACAGCATGAAGTGCTCTTCGTCGCCGGAGTCCGTCCAGACACGCATTTCGATATCCGTGGCCTTGCGCACAATCGACAGATTTTTATCTTCGAGATTCACCTTGAAGGGCCGTCCGGGAATGATGTTCTGCTCTTCAGCCGGAGGGGAAATTCGAAGGTCTGTGCTCTCGATGATCTTGCCGGTCGCGACGTTCACCTTGCCTTCGAGCAGGGTCGCCTCGATATGGTTCGGCGAAAGGGTAAACACACGCGCGAGCTGGTCGCGCGCGCCGCCGTAATCCACCTGGTCGTAAGCGACCAACGCCATCTGATAGCGCGCTTCGGCCTGAATAGAGGCGTCGTTCAGACGGTCGAGCTTTCCGAGCCGTTCGAGCGCGGCGTCAAATGCGCACATCAACCGGTCCACTTCGGCGATTTTCAACTCGGCGCGATAGCCACCCTGAGTATCGGCAAATTCCTTATTCGCGGCGACCCGCTCATACTGGGCCTTGGCCTGGGGATATTGCTGACGTCTAAAGGCGATGTCGGCGTAGACGATCAGCATCTCGGCCCGTGTGACCGTATCGAATCCCTGCGGGGCCTCCTCAATCCATGAAAGCAGCGTCTGCGCAAGTTTCTCGGCGGGCTCATACTGGTCGAGTTTCGTGAGGTACTGGATAATCCAGATGAGAAAGCTCATATCCAGGTCCTTGAATTCCGTAAGCGCCAGACTCGGACTCATGTTGTAAAGAGCCCATGCGCTGTCTGTCCGTCCCGCCTGGAAGTGCGTTTGCGCCGTCAGAATAGTGTAACGGCGGTCCGTTTTGGCGACCGGTGCGGCTTCACCCACCAGCGCCTGCATCTTGGTGCGAATCGCGTACAATGTGCTGCGGATGTCGTTCGGAAGCCGGGAATCCGCGACAGCCAAGCCAATCGCGCTGTGGGCCGCCGCCGGCACGATCTTGGACTCTTGGAGCAACTTGGACGTGATTCCGCCGAGAACCGCCATCGTGTTAGGTCGGGGCTGCAGCGCGGCGATGCGCCACATCTCGGGAATCAAGGGCAGCAGCTCGGCGATCTTGTCACGCGCCAGCAACCCGTCGTTGACCAGCAGGATCAGACTTTCATCGGTCGGGGCATAACTGGTCCAACGTGTGTAGCGGAGACACCCGGCCAGCGCCTGAATTTCATCCTCCTTCAACGGCACGGGGCCGTCCACTTTCAGGCTGCTGACCTGTGGCAGGGCGGGCATCGAGAGCGGATACGGGGCGTTCTTGGCGATCACCACGTAGGCGCGCAGTTTGTCGAAAAACGCCTTGCGCTCTTCGGCCGTTTTGATCGGCATCTCGGTGATCGACAATTGGCCCGCCGCCAGCGAGTCAAAACGGGTCTTGCCGAACTCGGCCTCAACCTTTCTCTGATAGTCGCCGTACGCGGCTCCAGAAGCCGCCTTAATCCGTTCTAGGGCCGCATTGTACTCGTCGCGCGACACCACCGCTGGCTTGCCGGGCGCGCCCAGATAAACCGCATACGACGTGTCGGACGCATACTTCTCGGCAATCGCGTTGGCCACTTTCTTCTGTGTGTCGCCAGCGTAGGTCCAGTAAGACTGGTCGACTTTCCACGTGCGTTTGATTTCGGCCGCCATGCGCTCATCAAACCACGATTGCGAGGGGTACTTGGACTGCAGCACGGGGAATTCTCGCACCAGCCACAGATAGCTGCAGACCGGGCTGGCGTGGGAGGGGCTGATATTGTTCTTGGTGAATATGTCGCGGTCGATGATTTCTGCGAGGACCGCCTGCGCCTGTGCGCCATCACGCCGGGCCAGCCCCCGGTACCAACTGAACACGTCGCCGTCCCACACGTCTTTGGTGGAACGCGCTTGGACCGCCTTGGCCAGCACCGCCGCGAGTTTGTCGCGCAGCTCATTGTCTTCGGCTCGCGGGCGGACCCCCGACGCATCGATCCCCCATCCGCTACGTTTCGCGATCATGCGCATGCAGACCAACGCTCCACGCTGCGTTGTGTTGTCCATCCGGATGGCGAGCTGGTCGGCCAGCATGTCGATCTGCGCGTCCAGACACGCCAGCGCGTCGGCGCGTGGCGTCATGAGGAACTCGAGCAGCGCCTCTCCAAAGGGAGTCTTGTTCTTCTGGTACTCGCGAATGGATGCATACAGGGACTTGGCCAACGGCGCATACGCGGCGGCGTCGCCGGCATCCACGGCTTGGATCAGCATGGCGATGTCCCGGCACTGCTGATTCGGCGCCTTGGCTGGGTCGACTTTCGCTGCAATAGCCTGCTGGAACGCCTCTTCGATCTTGGCGATCTGGTTCACGACGGCTTCCATTTCCACACGTCGTTTGACATCCGCCTCGCTTGCCTTGCCGGCTAGGCTTTCGGCCTGCTTGCGCATCGTCTGGCTCCATCCGCGGAAAGCGGTCCGCGCCGCCTCGAAAATCTGTTCGCGACGCTCAACCCCGGGAGCAGGCACGAACGGCGCCCAGTCCAGCTTGCCCAGAATGGCAATGAAGCGATTGCGGCGCACCGCATCCGTGCTGCAATAATTCCAGGCGTTGAGCAGCGCCTGACGGATATGCTGGGGAGAGAAAGGCGTCATCACGCTGCTCAAGAGCAAGCCTTCCAAAAAGGCCATCTGTGCTTCCTGAGCGTAAGCGTTCCGGTCGGTCGTTGTAGGCAATCCCTTCAGGTTGACCCACGCAGGAATGAGCTGGGTCACGACCAGATACGGGAAGGCTTCGTTCTTACGCTCATCCAGGAAGGGCAGATACCACGACTCCTGCGCAAGGAGGTGCTGGAACGAACCATTGGGATCGTTCGCCGCCGCCAGGGCGTTGATCACCGCAGCGTTGTAAAACGTCTGACCGGCCAGGAACGGGGCCTGGGCCTTGTATACGGCCATGTTGGTGGCCTGCGTGATCCACGGCAACCGCGCCGTTGCCACCGCCTTTTGAAAGGCCTGCGGGTGCTTGCCGCCAAGCGCGATCCACTGGTCGGCCGTCGCCAGGCCGACGGGAAGCCAAGCCCACGACCAGTTGAGGAACGCGATCTGCTCGGCTTCGGGAAGCTTGCTGAATCCGGTGGTGACGAAGAACTCGCTCTTCTGTTCTGCGGCCGCGCTCCAGATGGTTGAATCCGGCTGTCCCTGCTGACGGCCTTGAACAGCCGGCAGATCGGGTCCGCCAGCCAATGCCGCCATGATTTGACGCAGCGTGTTTGCGGTCGGCGCGCAGTCCAGATAGGTCCGCGCGGCGGCGATGACCGGTTCGATGGCGCGGGCCAGCGTGGAAGCATCACGCCCGGCGCGGGTCTCATGAAACGCGATGTTCTCGATCAGGAAGGCGAGGCGCGCCTGGCGCGTCGGATCGGCGCGGATGAGCGGAACGAGGGCGCGCGCCGGAATGATGGCGTCGGCGTTTCCGGGATAGACGGACTCCAGCCGACTGATCAATCCGTCCAGGTGGTGCCAGTAGGCGAACCGCTCCTGCTCCAGCGGCAGTTTCTCAGAAAAAACGGTCAGTAGTCGTTTGGCCATGGCGGCGGTGGCGCGGTTTTGTAAGCAACCGTCGAGATACGCCCCGTCGTATTGCTTGGGCAGAGCCGCCTGACGGAATTTGTCTCCGAATTCTTTGTTTGCGGTCCACGCCTCGCCGCTTTTCCCCATGTAATCCGCCAGAATTTGAAAAAGCTCGCCCGCCGCCTGGGATGAATCGGCGTCCACCGGCGCAATCTGGAGGAACAGCCGGTAACGTGAGGCCGCTACCGGATAATCGCCCACCAGCTTCGCGTTCTCCGCCGCCAAGCGCAAGATCCGGGGGCCCGGATCGGCGCGCCGGGACAGGTAGCCGCGCAAGACGCCGGCAACCATCTGGGGCTGGCCGAGGTCGCGCCCCTCCTGCAGCAAGGTGATCAGTTCCTCCGGCAGCAGGCTTTCAAGGGCGCCCTGCGCATTGCGGAGCAACTCGGTAAATTGGGCAACCCGTGGGTTTATGGCTGCTGGCGCAGCGGCTGGAGCGGGAGCGGGTGTTTGCGCAACCGCCGCCCAGACCGACCCAAGCACGCACGTGCCAAGAATAAATCGTTTCATGAATTGTTTCTCCTGTTTCGTTCTGTACACTGGTTGTATCACATGCGCCTCAATTTCGATCCGCGGTTAAGATTCTCGATTCAGACGAGCCTCGATTTTTGGCAGCAGGTTTCGTGCGGGTTCCGCATGCGGGCTGTCGGGGTATTCCATAAGGAGCTTCTTGCACTTCTCCTGAGCTTTCGCAAAATCGCCCGTCTGGAAGGAGACCAACACCCACTTCATCAGCATGCTATGGAGGAACGGGGCGTCAGGATAGTCCAGAAACGTCTGTTCCAGTAGTACATTGGCCTGCCCAAAATCGCTTTGGGCAATGTAATAATCGATCACCTTTTCCAGGGCGGGGCCTGCGAAGACACTCTTGGGATACCGCTGCACGCAGATCATGTACGCCTGAACCGAGGCGCTGTCGCCCGCTTTGAGCAGCGCCTCACGGGCCTTGCCGACCAGCTTGGACAACTGCACCTGGAACAGGGATTCCTGCGCCTTGGCAATTTCGAATTGGGCCTCGGCCTTGGTGTCCATGCTGCCGCTCGCCAGTTTCGTGATCTGCTCGAATACCGTGATCGCCAACTCATACTGTTTTTCTTCCAACCGGATCTTGCCCACGCCGAGCAGCGCGTCGGCGACCATCGGCGAGTCGGGATAGTACTTGCTGAACGTCGCGCAGGTCGCCAGTGCATCCGCAAGCTGGCCGGCCTCAATGTGCAGCTCCCATTTGGTTTTGAAAGCCTCCTGCTTGAACGCTAAGCCGATGTCGCGGTTGGGGCTGCTGATGACGGATTCGACGCGCGAGATGCCCTCGGCGGCCCGTGCGATGGTGCCGTCCATCAGCCCCATGCTTTT
>JBIJDW010000027.1:0-16116 GCA_044343885.1 Kiritimatiellia bacterium | reverse complement strand
CAGACGCTGCAAACAGTCCGGTATGCACTGGCGCTTCAAAAATGCAGCAGCCATGTGCGCACTCGTCTCACGCTTCCGATCCAACCTCGCGGCCGCCTAACCATCAACTAAAGTGAATCGCACCCTCATCCGCCGAAGAATCGATTCGCGTGTTGACTTCATGGCTCAAATATATATAATGCTATACATTATGTCAACCTATCCGTCTTCCCTGCAGATATGTGGCCCCGCCAGTCTGATAGACTGCTTCGGGGCTTTGCCGGATCCGCGTGTCGAACGGACCCGGGAGCACCGTCTGATCGACGTCGTGGTCATCGGGTTCTGCGCCACGCTCGCCGGCGGCGAGGGGTTCACCGACATGGAGATGTTCGGCATCTCCAAGCAGGAGTGGTTCAAGACCTTCCTCGAACTGCCCAACGGCATCCCCTCGCATGACACCTTCAACCGGGTGTTCCAGGCGCTCGACCCCCAGGCGTTTTGCGATTGCTTCCTGCGCTGGACGCAGGGGTTGCGGGCCGCCGTGTCTGGAGAGATCGTGGCCGTGGACGGCAAAGCGCTGCGCCGGGCTCTGGACAAGGGCAAAGGGGATGCGATGCCTTATATCGTGAGCGCCTGGGCTTCCGACAACGGCCTGGTGCTCGGCCAGATGAAGGTGGACGAGAAGAGCAACGAGATCACGGCGATCCCTGAGCTGTTGCGGGCGCTCGAACTCAAGGGATGCATCGTGACCATCGACGCGATGGGGTGCCAGAAGAAAATCGCCCGCGAGATCGTGGACGCGGATGCCGATTACGTTCTCGCGCTGAAAGGCAACCAGGAGACCGTCCGCGACGAGGTCACAAGCTATCTGGACGACGCGATCAGCCGATGGGGGCAAAATCCAGCCTCCGTCCCGGAACTGGGCTTTTGCGAGACCGTGGAGAAAGATCACGGGCGGATCGAGACCCGCCGATTCTGGCAAAGCGACAACGTGGGCTGGTTCGCCGACTGCGACCAATGGGAGGGTCTCGGGAGCTTCGGAGCGGTCGAGTCTGTCCGCGACATCGGCGGCACCGTGACGACCGAGCGCCGTTACTACCTGCTCAGCTTGCCACGCAACGTTTATAAGTTCGCCAGCGCCGCCCGCCTCCACTGGGGCGTCGAGAACAACGTCCACTGGTTGCTCGACGTGACTTTCAAAGAAGACCAGAGCCGTGCAAGGGAAGGCCATGCCGCGCAGAACCTCGCGACCCTGAGACGCCTCGCCCTGAACGCGATCAAGCGCGAGAAAAGCAAACACAGCATGCGACTGAAGGTCAAAAAGGCCGGTTGGAACAACGACTTCTTGCTCGCGCTCCTCGGCATCGACCCCGCCTGACCGTGTCGCCCGCCATCCACGCGACCGCGACGACGTCCCGTCCCCGCCGCCGCTTTGCGCTCAAACGGTCGGATCGGCGCACAACCCGGCCTGATGATGCGACAAACGGCCATTGGACGAGAGTATGGGCGTATCCGAGGCCGTTGCGCGCACCCCTGAAACAAAAAATGATAAAGGGTCAGAAATTAGATGCGTTCGCCCTGCAATGGAAAATTTTCGGGCGGTTGCGGTTGACCGCGAACCGTGATAAACTGCGTCATTCTTTTGATTAAGGAGAGTCTATGGAAATCAAGGTGTTGGCAGTCGATCTGGGCGCTTCGGGCGGCAAGTGTTTTGCGGGCATCTTTGCGGATGGCGGCGGCTTCCGCATGGAGGAGGTTCACCGTTTCGCGCATGGCGGCACGTCGTTCTTTCTGGCTGACCGGGCGGGCGCCGTGACCGAGCGGACGTATTGGGATGACACCTGGATCTACGAAAACATCATCAAGGGGCTTCAAGCCTACAAGCGGAAGTTTGGCGGCCAGCTTGACGCGATCGGCATCGACACGTGGGGCGCGGATGGGGCCTTTTTGAGCGCGGACGGCGAGTTGCTGGGCAAAACCCATTGTTACCGTGATCACCGACTCGACTCGATGTGCGACGAGGTCAAGGCGTGCATCGACGCGCGCCGGCTGTACGGCATCACCGGCATCCACTTCCAACCCTTCAACATGAGCAACCAGTTGCGCTGGTTCGCCACGCGGCGGCCGGAGCTGCTGAAGCTCACCACTCAATTCCTCCCCATTCCAGCACTGTTCAATTTCTATCTCGGGGGTTGCACGGCAGTGGACTCCTCGTGGGCGAGCGTGACGCAGCTCATGGACGCCAAACGGCGAAAGTGGTCCCGCGAAGTGCTGCGCGCACTGAAGATCCCGGCGCGGATCATGCCCCCGATCGTGGCCCCAAGCACGGTGATCGGAGCGTTGCGTCCGCCGCTCGCCGCCGCGCTCGGTCTGAACGAAGCCGCCATCGTGGCCGTCGGCTCGCACGACACGGCCAGCGCCTTTGCAGCGGCCCCGGTCACGGATGCGCGGCACGCCCTCATCATCAGTTCGGGAACGTGGTCACTGGTCGGCCGGCTTGTCGGCAAACCGATCACGAATGACGAAGCGATGGCCTCGAACATCAGCAACGAGGGTGGCATTGGCAACACCCGGTTCCTCAAGAATTGCATGGGAACCTGGATCGTGCAGGAATTGCTCCGGGGTTGGGAAGCCGCCGACGGCCGCCGACTGGGATGGTCCGAGGTCGATGCGATCACCCCCGCCGCGCCCGCCTTCAGCGCCTTCATTGACCCCGACAATGCCCGTTTCTACAATCCGGCCAACATGGAGGACGCCATCCGCGCCTTCCTCGCCGAGACCGGCCAGCGGCAGCCAGCCGATCGCGGCACGACGCTTCGCATCGTCTACGAGAGTTTGGCGTTGAAGTACCGGCTGGTGAACGACCAGATCTGCGCGATCTGCGGCACGCCGACGCAGGCGGTCCACATCGTGGGCGGCGGCAGCGGCAACGCGCTGCTCAACCAATTCACCGCCGACGCCATCGGCGTGCCGGTCCACGCCGGCCCGCAGGAGGGAACCGCCGTGGGCAACCTCATGGTTCAGGCCATGGCACTGGGGGTCATCCGTTCCATGGCCGAGGCGCAGCCGCTCATCCGCGCCGCCTTCCCGATCAAGACCTTCCAGCCCGGAGACACGGTCGCCTGGAACGCTGCTTCCGCGCGTTTCCTGGCGCTCAACGCCCGCGCGCAGGGGGGGACGGAGGCTTAACTCCTCTCCCTCCGTTATCACACTTCGCGAAGTGTGATAAGGAAATTACGAGGGATTGACAACCCGCAAGCCGTGGGCGCATACTGTGTTTATCACACTTCGCGAAGTGTGATAATTACAGCGAGGCGGGAGCATGGAAACAGCATCTGAATTGGTTCCTACGCTTTGGAGGACGTGCCGGGTTTTGGCGAACAAGCGGCGTCTGGGGTTGGTGGCGGCGATGGCCGACCACCCGGGCCAGACGGTTTGCGCGATCGCGGCGGCGTGCGGAATTCCTGAGGCGATCTGCAGCCATGGATTACGTCAGATTCAAGCGCGTGGGTTGTGCCGGGCGGTCCGAAGCGGACGATGGGTGGCCTATTCTCTGGCGGCTGATCCTCGCGTCGCCCAGGCACAGACGTTGTTGTGCGCGCTCACACCGGCCGTGAAAGCCTGCCGATCCGATTACACCGCGCTCATTGCGATGCTGACCGCTTACACTCATCCGCGCCGAATAGCCCTCGTTGCCGCGTTGCGCCACGCAGGTCCTTCCGCGGATGACGCACTGGGCATACGCTGCGGCATTTCGCCGCCTGCGCTGTATCGGCATTTGAAAAAACTGGCGCGCAGGGGCGTCGTGCGTCACGCCGATGGGCTTGTTTCGTTGCTTCCCCAGAAGCATGCCTTTGCGCGTGCGCTTTACGAAATCGCCAGCGGCCATGCAGACGTGAACAGTCCAGATTGACAGGTACCACGATGATCACACGCAACAGGAAAAAGACCGGCATCTCATCCGCTCCGATTATCACACTTCGCGAAGTGTGATAATCGGAGCGGATGGGCTGAGGTCAATGTTTGCGCTCTTTAAGGCGTAAACGAACCAAATAAGGTTGAGCGTCTCTCCTGCAATAACCCGAGCGCGGAGTTGACCAGAGGCTCGTTTCATCGCGCGCCATCGCATCCTTTTCGCCGTCCCATCAGCCCATCCGCTGGGACATCTCGTCGATCTTGCGCAGGATGGCGGACTCCTCCTCGTGGTACATCTCGGTGATGGACGGGTCGTGAAAATTGTAGATCCGGTCTTCGAACGCGGTCGTTTCCAGACGGCTGAAGAGCCGCTGCTCGGCCTGTTCGATATCCTTGCCGTAGATGTGATAGGAGTCGGCCTGCCAGTTCATGCGCGCGAGGCGCACCGGCTTGCCGGTGCGTCTCGCGATCTCGGCGGCGATGAGGGTCTGATTGAACTGAATGAAGCCGAACATGTTCATGAAGTTCGCGCCCCAGGCGTCGTTGGAACGGAAACGAACGTTGGCGTTGAGCCACTGCACGCCGGTGTCATCCTCGAGGATGCGATACCAGAGCGACTGCAGGCACGGCGGATCGTAGCAGGCGAGGTCGTGATTCGGCATCCAGGTGATCATCTGCGCCTGCCGGGTGAAGGGCTGCGCGACGAGCTTGTCGATGACGTAGGCGATCTGGTCGACCTGAAAAGGGCCGACAAACTGGTTTTTTCCGTCGGCGCCGCGCTCTTTCCATTGGCCATAATTCTGCAGGCGGCCGTGATAGGTGTACTCCCAGCGGGTGTCGGCGGGATCGTTGATCGCCTTGACCCAGTGATCCTTGCGTCCTTCCAGCTCGTAGACATATTCGCGCAAGTCGGGGAGGCCGCCGGGGAAGGCCTTGTGAATCATGGGATCGGCCAGCGGGTCGTCGATGGTGATGTTCATCGTGGCATCGAGGCTCAACGGGGCGCCGGGTTTGTCGTACTGCGTGCGGAGACGGATGCCGCCGCGATACAGGGCGATCAGGGCGCGCTCGTAAGCTTCGGCGAGCGAACCGCCGCGGACAGTCAGGACGGGGATGCTTTGCATGACGGATGCTCCTGGGGTGGGGTTGAAAGAGAATTCAAAAGGGTGTGGTCAACGGCCGTGATCCCATTTCGGATCGCCGCCGCGAGCGGCTCTGAGGAGGTCGCCGCGAGGCGGTTGAGGACGCATTCCCAGCGGTAGGCGAAACTGCCCGCCACGTCGCGGACACGGTGGATGAAGAGTGTGTCAAACGCCCGTTTACGCCGGAGGTATTCCCCCCGGGTGTAATCGAACCGTTCGACAAATGCGGCCAGATAGCACGCGGCAAACTCGCTGGCGTTGGGCATGAGTCCCGCACGCCAGTTGACCGGCGCGGCATAGGCGGAAGCCAGATCCGCCAGGGGCCCCAGGTAGTGCGAAAACGTCCCGGTGTGGTCGGCGACCACCAGACTCTGGGGCAGGCCATTGGCGTCAAACAGGACGATCTCATCGCCGTCGTCAAACAGGACGTTGGCGCTGTCAACCCGAGTGCGCCCGAGAATCAGATTGGTCGCGGCCGCTGCACCGAGAAGGGCCGCCAGACGGCGATTAAATTCCGTATTCGCATAGTGGTGCGGCGGAATCTTGGCCGATGCCCACCCGTACAGGTAGGGCCGCTCGAGGTACGTGATCCAGTAGGTCTGGCCGACGTAGCGCGCATTCGTTCCGGTGTAGGTCTCGTTGATGCGGCGGGCGACAATCTGCGGCGGAAGGTTCATTCCGAGCTGCTGACAGCCGAGGCGGCGGTCGAGGATGTAGTCGGTGTAGGCTTCGGCCTCGATGATCGACTGCAGCAGATCCTTTCCTTCGTCCAGATGTTCGGCGATGCCCCATTTCTGCAGGCGCAGGATGCGCACGACCGGCTTGTCGGCGTGAGTGTGCTGAACCTCGGCGATATAGACCGTGGGGCGCCGGGAGGTGGTGACGCGGCGCGACAGAGAACGGGATATCCGTCCGATGTTGATGTATTCGATCTCGCGGAATTCGCGAACGTAATTAAAAATCATGCCGCGCGCGCGAAAATCGCACAGAGCGCGCAACTCGGCGTCGTCCGGCCGGATGGCGCATTCGTCGAAGAGCGGATCAAAAATCAGTTCGCCGTCCTCGATGCGCGCGCCGGGGAGCCATTCGATCTGCAGGTAGAACTCGGCGGAGAGGCCGCTGACGATCTCGTCCGAAACGGCCGCATTCGGCTGTTTGACCAGGGCGGCGCACATCGCCCGTCGCCACTCGGGCGCCCCGGGGGCGTCCGCCCGGAGGATCGGCGGCACGGCGGCCTCGTAGTCCGCCGCGAGCGCCGCATGGCGGCGGCGCAGCTCGGCGCAGGAGGCGGGTAACGCATCGCTCAGCGGGGCGAGCGCTGCAAAGGTGGCGCGATCAAACGGGCAGCCGGGCGGAAAAACGTCGATCTCGGGATGCCCGAGGCGATTGCGCCGGGTGCTAAAGCGGGCGATCTCGTCGAGCTGCAACCGGAAGGTGGCGTCCTCCAGCGCGGCCAGCCAGCGGAAGGATTCGCAGGTGAGGTAACGGGTGCCGCCGACGCGGTTGTAGTAGTAGATGGGGACGTTCTCAATGGCCGTGCGGGCGTCGGCGATCAGGGCGATGATTTCCTCCTGGGTCTGCGGCAGGGGGCTCATGCGCCAGTTTTCGCCACGCCGGCGGAGAGCCTCCCGAATCGTCTCGTTGGCCGTGTTGAGAAAACGGATGCGTCGCTTGGAGACAAACGTCTGCAGAAAATCGTCGGCCTGGAAGGCCAGATCCATGCGTGAAGGATCGGGGCGGATCAGGACGGTGCTTCCCTCCAGCAGCAGATCCACGGAGGCGTCGAATTCGGCGTCTTGCTCCGTGTCGGAGAGCGGCGGCGCGCCGGCGGCGGCCCGATCAGCGTTGAGACCGTCGACCCAAGCCAGCCGTTGCATGGCATGCACGCCCGGCAGGGTGACCAGCCCCGGCGTGCGCAGAAAAACCGTCCCCACGCGCGACAGCGGCCGTCCCGTGGGGTCCTGCGCAAAAAGCGGCTCGCCTATCCGTTTGAAATCCATCACCGTTTCTCCCCCACATGTCATGGAATTACGTTAGCATGTCGCGCGCCATCGCACAAGGGCAACAATTCCGGCTACCCTTTACCCATTGTCTCTCAATCCGATTTTATGCTATCTTATCACCATGTATCTCCCCGATATACCCGGACTGGAGTCGTTTGACACGATTTCGCAGTCCAGTAACACCACGACTTGGCGCGCCTATCAGCGTTCGCTCGACCGCCACGTGATGGTGAAAGCGCTGTTGCCCGAAGCCGCCGTAGATCCCCGGCAGGTCGAACAGTTTGTTTCTGTCTTCCGCGCCGTCTCCCGTATCAAGGCGGATGCATTCTGCCAGATTTACGACGTATCCAGCACGCAGGACGTTCATTATGTGGTCATGGAGGATGTGGCCGGGCAAATCCTTTCGGACCGAATCCAGACCACGCAGCGCGGTTCGGTCAGTCAGATGCTCCGTTATGCGCTTGATCTGGCAGACGCGCTTGACAAGGCCTGGACCCATGACCGGCTCGTACACCGCAACCTTAAACCGACGGCGATACGCATCACCCCGGCCGGCACAGCCAAACTGACCGACTTCGGCATGGCCGCGCTAATGACGCTCGACAGCGAGACGGCGTCTTTCGAAGAGGACACGATCATAGGCACGCCCAATTTCATCGCACCTGAACAGATTACCCGTTCACGCCCGGTCGACTGCCGTGCCGACATGTACGCGCTGGGCATGATTCTCTATTTTGGACTCACCGGCCGGCTTCCCTTTGGCGACCAGTTGCCCGATCAGGTGATGCATAGCCAACTTAAGGCCCATCTGCCCAGTCTGCGGGAGAATCGCCCGGACACTCCGCTCTCCGTATGCGCGCTGGTTGAACGACTGCTTATGAAGGATCCGGATAACCGCTATGCGGTTTGGGGCGAGGTCATCACCGACATTACCCGGCTGCTGGCCGGAAAGCCCATCCGGCGCAGCCCGCTGCTGGGCAAAGGGCTGTCGACCCTTACATCGTCAAAAGTTGCATCGACTTCTGAAGATCGGGCCTTTCTAAAGTCCGACCATCATGACAGCCACGGCGGATTCGCTCGCTTCATGCTCTGGATGTTTCTGGGGTTCTGGCTCGCCGCGCTGGGCAACTACCGTCTTGGAGATCCCGCCGGGCTTGACCAGCGCATGAAAAACGCATTCGCCGGGCTTGTCCCCGACACCTCGTCCTACACCCCTTCCATTCCGGAACGCGCTCCGGCGAACACGCACTCCGAAAACCCCATCTCGCTGCCCGTCGCGCCCCAGCCCGTCGCGCCCCAGCCCATCACGCCTCAGCCCATCGCGCCTCCCCCGCCGATCATCCGCATCCCGACAACGCGCTCAACCGACGCGCCGCCCGACGCCGCGTTCCACCGTGCGCTGGCCGACGCCTTTAAGACCGGGGGGATCGCGGCGATGCAGCCCCTCGTCACCGCTCGGCTCGCTGCAGGCCATACCCACCTCGATTTCAAAGCCATGCAGGCCGATCTCGCCGTCATCGAACCCCTCGACCGCCTCGCGGTCCGAGCCCTCGAACAGGCGATCGATACCGAAATGGATCTGATTTATCAGAGGAAAAACCGCCGGGTGGTTCCGAAAGCCGTCACCCAAGGGGAGGTGATTTTCTATTTCGCCGATCAGAAACGCCACGTCACGGTCAAAATCGCCGGCATTCCCGACGCCGAAAAGATTCGCCTGCTCGGCCCCCGCCTGGCGCGCCAACAGGCGGCCTCGATCTGTTTCCGCTTGCTGGAGATCGGCAACCGTGCGGAGGCCCGTGTGCATGCCGCCGCAGCCGGAGCCCTCGCACCCGTCCTGACCCTCCTCGCCTCCGATGAACCTGAAAACGTAAGGTTGTAAGGAGAGCCGAAATGTCCGCAGTTGCCGATGCCATCCGCGAGCGTGTCGCGTTCCTCCGCAGGGAGATCGTCCGGCATGACCGGCTCTATTATGTGGAAGCCCGACCGGAAATCGGCGATGCCGATTATGACTGTCTTTACCGCGAGCTGGAGACGCTCGAACGACAGCACCCCGAACTCGATGATCCCGACTCTCCGACCCGCCGCGTCGGCGGCGCGCCTCTGGAGAATGGCTTCGCGCCGGTCCGCCATGACCCTCCGATGATGAGCCTGGACAAGGCCCACTCCAAGACCGAGCTGCTCGATTTCGATTTGTTCATCCGCCGCCAGTTCCCTGATTTCACGCCGACGTATGTCGTCGAACCCAAGGTCGACGGCGTGGCCTTCAGTCTCCTCTACCGCAACGGTCGGCTCGAACGTGCCGCGACCCGCGGCAATGGAGAGGTGGGCGACGACATCACCGCCAATGTCCGCACGATCCGCTCGATCCCCCTGACGCTGCCCACCGCTGCTGCCGTCGTCGAACTTCGCGGGGAGGTCTTCATGCCCCGCCAGGGCTTCCTCGATCTGATCGCCCGACAGGAGGCGGAGGGCGTCGAGATCTTTATGAATCCGCGCAATGCCGCCGCCGGCTCGCTCAAGCAGCTCGATTCGCACGTCACCGCTACGCGTCCGCTCGATTCCATGATCTATGCCACCGGCGCGCTGGAGGGTGTCGCCTTCGCCATGCACCAGACGTTCGTTGACACGCTGCACGCCTGGGGCGTCAAGACCCTCCCCTGGCGCCGCGTGTGCGCCGACATCCCTGAGGTGTTCGCCGCGATCGACGCCCTGGAGCAGCAGCGCCACGACTTCCCCTTCGAGATCGATGGTGCCGTGATCAAGCTCGCCGACCGCACCCGGTATGACGCCCTCGGCGCGACCGCCCGCAGCCCCCGCTGGGCGCGGGCCTACAAGTACGCCCCCGAGCGGACCGAGACGGTCGTCACCTCCATCACGGTGCAGGTCGGCCGCACCGGCGTCCTCACCCCCGTTGCCGAGCTCGAGCCGGTCTTGCTCGCCGGCTCGCAGATCAGCCGCGCCACCTTGCACAACGCCGATGAGATCGCCCGCAAGGACATCCGCATCGGCGACGCCGTCTGGATCGTCAAGGCTGGCGACGTCATTCCGGCCATCGAGGCCGTCATCACCGAGAAACGGCCCCGCGCCGCCACACCCTTCGTCATGCCCGATGCCTGCCCCGCTTGCAACGGCCCGGTGGTCCGGCTCGCGGACGAGGTCGCCCTCCGCTGCGCGAACCCCGCCTGTCCCGCACAACTCGTCTGCCGCCTCGACCACATGGCCGGCCGCGACGCGCTCGACATCGAGCGCATGGGCGGCGTGGTGGCCGACGCGCTCGTCCGGCGCGGGTTGGTCGCCACGCCTTTTGACCTCTTCCGGCTGAAGCGCGACGATCTCGCCGCCCTCGATCTCGGCGAAGCCGGCAAGAGCCGCCTCTTCGGCCCGAAAAACGCCGATCGCGTGGTCAAGGCCATCGAGGCCGCCCGCGCGCTCCCGCTCCACCGCTGGCTCTTCGCCCTCGGCATCCCGCAGATTGGCGCGACCGTCGCCGAAGCCGTCGCCGCTTGCCATGCGCGTTTCTCCGACCTCGCCGCCTCTCAGCTCCTGCGCGATGTCGTCGGCCTCTACGACGCCCTGGCCGAGGCGCAGAAGTCCAACCCGCGCGGCGCTGCCAACCGCAAGCGCGATGACACCGGGCGCGCGGAGTTGCAACACCGCTTCGACGCAGCCTGCGCGCGTGTCGAAAACCTGGGCGAGGCCCTCGTCGCCGCAGGCGCCGCCCGGCGCGCCGCCGACGCCTCCCGTCCCGCCAAATACACCACCACGGTCAAGGAGGAGGCCGCCCGCGCCCTCGTCGTCTTCTTCGAATCCGAGGCCGGCCGCGCCGCCGCAGCCACCCTTGCCGCGCTGGGCATCGATCCCGTCCGCGCCGCAGCCGTGTCTGCTCCGGACGGCCCGCTCGCCGGCGCGACCGTGGTCATTACCGGCACGCTATCCGCCCCGCGCCAGACCATCGCCAGCCGGATCAAGGCGGCAGGCGGCCGCGTGACCGACGCCGTCACCTCCGCCACTACCTTCCTGCTGGCGGGCGATTCCCCCGGTGGCGCCAAGCACAACCAGGCGCGCGCCCTCGGCATCCCCATCCTCTCTGAATCCGATCTGGAGGCACGCCTGCTCGCTGCCCCTGCCCCCGCCTCCGCTGAGGCAGCCGTCCCCAGACAGGGTGAACTGTTCTAAGTCGTCCGCATGATCACACTTCTTGGGCCTTTGTCTAATCCGTGAGCCGGCAGCGGGTTTCTACTGCAGCAGGCGGGCGTCGTACCAGTTCACGTGGTCGCCGATATCGAGGTTCTCGCCGGGTTCGGTGCGAAGGGTCAGTTTCCGGCCGTCGCGGATCTCGATGTCAACCGCAAGCGCCGCGTCTTTTCCGAGCATCCGGCGGCGCAGCGCCTCGCGGTCGTCCACCTGCACGACGATGACGCAATCGCCTCCGCGCCCGTATTCCTCGTCGAGGCCCACCACGGCCAGAAACCGCTTGGCACCCTCCGGCACGTCGAAGACCAGTTCCGACGGGGCGTGCGTTCCCAGTCCCGTTTCGCGGATCGCTCCCCGCAACCGCAAAGGCTGATTCATGGCATTGCGATCACGTTGCCACGGCAGCGCCAGCGCCACGAGGGATACCTCGGTCGCGCGAACCGGATCCATCCGAGCGAGAAAGCTTGCTTTTTTGCTCCGGTGTTCGAGGCTGCAGACCTGGGACCAGGGAATAACCAAGGCGCTGGAGCCGATCGTCATCGTGAGCACGCCGTCAGTGAGCCGGACATCGCTGCCCTCCACCCAAGCTCCGCCAGCCACCGTCGCTTTCCACGGTAGCGGCCCGGCGGCCCGTGCCGGGGCTTCGGTCCGGCCGAACACCACGGCGGCCACCTTGCTCCGGCTGAGTGTGCGGTCTTTTTCCTGATACTGAACCAAGATCGCGTTCGCGCCGACCGATTTCACGATTCCGTCCAGCAGCAAGGCCGCATTATCCGGTCCGACGGCCACGACCTGATCGACATCCGATACCTTCTCCAGCGCGCGCGCGGTCGCCTCGCCGGTCGCCTCGCCGGTCGTCAGAAGCAACGCCCGGACCACTGATTGCGTGAGGACGGAATCGTTCCCGCCCACCCAGTCGAAGCGGCACATCCCGTTTGATACAACCACACGTGAAACCGGAATTTCGCCGCCATTCAGAATGACCCGTGTTACCATTCCGCTGGCGGCGGCCGATGGCGCCATCCGCTCGATGCGCCACAGATCGTCGAACGCGACCTCGCCGTTTGCCAGCGTCACGCGCTCGGCGGTAATCGCCGAAACCGCGACCTCCGCCGTGTTGCCATCAATCCGCGTCAGCCGCTCGGCCGCCGACACCCCGCTGCATGCCGCCAGAGCCGCCACGGCACCCAGAATCATTCTGCTGTTCACTTGGGTACCTCCTCTGCTGTTTTGCCTTCCGTCGAGAGACTGCGATAGTACTGTTCGATCAGGTCCCGATAGCGATCCGGCAGGCGGGTCTGCAATTCCCGTTGCACCGTTTCGCGATCCCGCGCGTACGCTTTGGCCCAGTCGTCCGGATTACCGCCCTCGACGGGACGATCCAGCTTGGTCCCCGAGGCGCCTCCGGCCAGCGACGACTGCTTGGCGCCGCCGCCTTTCCCGCCGCTGGCGCCGCCCTGTCCGTTGCCGCTGCCGCTGCCGCTGCCACCACCGCCACCACCACCGCCGCCACCGCCCTTCTTCTCCATTTCCTTGATAAGGGTGTCGAGAATATCCACGACTTGCTTCTGACGGTTTTGCGTCAGGTCTCCGCCGTCGCTCAAGTGCAGGCGTCGCCGCGACTCGTTCATCAACGTGATGACCTCCGGCAGCGAGTTCGTATTCATGCGGGCGAGTTCGTCCAGGATCCGTGCCGCAGTTCCCCGGTGCTCGGCCGACGCGAGCGGATAACCTTCCAAGAAGCGCTGGAGCGTCGCCGCTGCGGCGGGGCGGTCGAGCAGATAGGACTGGAGTAGGCCTTCGGTGTACAGCATCTCGTCGGCCATTTGCGTGTACCGCGCCGCGTTGGTTTGCGCGGCCGGCAGGGCGGCCAGGGCATCCTCGTACCGCTCGCTGTCGATCAGCGCACGGACTTTGAACCAAGCGGCATGCTTCGCTAGGAAGGGATCGGGCGAGCCTCCGAGCTTCTCCAGAATCGGCAACGCCTCCGCGGGTTTCTCAACGTTCAGAGCGGCGAGGGCCTGCACCAGGTCGGGATTCAGGGCCAGAAGGATCTCCAGCACGACGCTTCTGCGAACACGGGCGTTCGTGCTCGCCACCTGAAGGATCGGCGCGACGCGCGCCTGCTGCTCTTGTCCCAGTTGACTGACCAGTTCCTTCAGAAGGATCGCGCCTTCCGGCGCAGTCTCAGCGCCGGAAACCGGCACCACCGCGCAAAGACCCAGCGCGACCGACAGGAGCAGACCCAGCGTCCAGCCGTGCTGCGTTCGGACGTAGCGTCCCCGACCCATCCAATACGTGTTCGTCATCATCGGCGTCTCCTTTTAGATTGCGTCCCAAGTTTCG
Source organism: Kiritimatiellia bacterium (assembly GCA_044343885.1). Classification (GTDB taxonomy): domain Bacteria; phylum Verrucomicrobiota; class Kiritimatiellia; order RFP12; family JAAYNR01; genus VGWG01. Next base: position 2,537 of record JBIJDW010000027.1, on the reverse strand, counting down.
GGCGGCTCCGTGAGTTTTTTCAGCAGATCGGTCGTGATGTCGTGAATCTTACGTTGCTGGTCGGAGACCCGCTGCAGATCCACCGGCGTGGGCTTCACGTTTTTCTGAACCGCCGTTGTTCGCTGGTTGACCCGGATCTGCTTGGTTCTGAGCAGGCGGAGTTCCTCCACGATGGCGATTAACGGCGGTGGCGGCTTTGGTGGGGGTTCCTTGGAATCGCTTTCCTCCGGCGGGGGTGGCGGGGGTGGGGGATCTTTCGATTCTTCGAGCGCCGCGAGGAGTTCCTCGATCATTTTCTCGATCTCGCGTTGCGCCTCCTGGGTGCTGACGCCGATGTCCTCCTGACCGATCACGGACACGACGTTTGAAAGCGCCTGCTGGAGATCGGCCAGCACGGCGCCAAAGACGATCGATGATCCGTCGTTTGCCAGCACCTCCGAGACGCGATCCGCCATCTGCCCAATGCGTTCTTCGCTTTCGCGCACGCCGCCCAGATCCAGGCGAAGCTCATCCGTCCATTTCTTCTTCTCCTTCGCCTCATTCAATGTCACCGTGCGCAGCGTAGCGGCTTTTTGCTGGACGAGCATCTTTTCGAGCAAATCCTTGAGGAGGGCGCGCAATGCATCCCGCTGCTCATCCTTGACCTTCTTGATCTCCTTTTTCAGATCCTCGGCGGCCTTTTTCAGTTTCTTGTGCGCTTCCTTCTGCACGGGAGCCGCCTTGCCGGGGCTTTTATTTTCCAATTGCTTCGACGCCTGCTTCATGGCCTCCTGGGCCTCCTGTATGGAGGGCTGCCCCGGCTGCCCCGGCTGGCCCGGCTGACCCGGCTGACCTGGCTCGCCCGGCTGGCCCGGCTCGCCCGGTTGGCCCGGCTGGCCCGCCGAGCTGTCAGCCTTGGCCATCTCCTGACCCAAATCCCCTGTTTTCTTCTCGGTCTGGTCCTGGGCGGCCTTGGCCTTCTGGTTATCCATCTGCTTTTGCCGATCGCGCTCCTTTTTCATTTCGCGCACCGCCTGCTCCAGTTTCTCAACTGCTTTTGCCTGCTTTTCCAGCGCAGGCGGCGACTTCTTCGCGGTTAGTTCCTTCGCCGCCTCGGCCTGTGCGGTAGCCGCCTCGTCTAACGCTTGTTCCCCGGCCTCTGCCTCTGTAGGCGATCCCTCACCAGCCTTGCCGGCCTCACCAGCCTTGCCGGCCTCGCCCGCCTTGCCGGCCTCGCCCGCCTTGCCAGCCTCGCCCGCCTTGCCGGCCTCACCCGCCTTGCCAGCCTCTCCGGACTTGCCAGCCTTGCCTTCGCTCTTCAAATCCTCGGCGAGCGCGCGGGTCTTATCTTCCAGTTCCTTCTGCTTCTCCGCCTCGTTATCAAAACCCGGCTTGCCGGCGACCTGGGCCTTTTCCGTCTGATTCTTGAGCGCTTTCTGCTCCGACAGCAAACCTTCGGCGCGGGCGATTTGTTCGTCTAGGCGTTTCTTCGCGGCCTCTGCCTCCTGCAGCTTTTCACTGTCGCGCATTTCGGTCCATTCCTCGCGGGCGAGATCCTGAGTCTTCTTGAGCCATTCCTCCAACTGCTCGATCCGCTTCTGCAGGCGGTCATATTCGCCGAGATCTTCCTGGAGCAGATTCAACATCGCCTCGAGATCGGCCGTCATGCCGGGCTGAAGCTTCCGGGCATCCGCGTGCTTGCTCGCGTTGAGCATCTCCGCCACGCTGCCCATCCGCCCGGACACGATCTTCTCGCGCGCAAAATCCAGGGCCTCCTGGAGCCGCTGCGCCCGTTCGGGATCGGTCTCCTGGAGGGCTGTGATGACGCGCATGACTTTCTGTTCCAGTTCCTGAAAGTCGCGCTGAATCCGCTGCTGCTGGACGCCCACATCGGTGGCCTTTTCGACAGCAGGCGCCGCCAGCGCCATCCGGCCCGCGAAGGGGAACGCGAGCATCATGGCCAGCAATCCAATTCTGACGAACATTCTGCTGTTCATAGGCGAGACTCCTCATCTATCGTTCCCTTATCAGGAACAACGCTTTCTATCATTTTTCAAAAATATTCTCGATCGCGCGGGCGGCCTTGCGGGCCGTCTCCTGATTGACTTTCTTCTGATCAGACAGAATCTCCTCCATCAAACGCGCCAGTTCGCTCACCTCGTCGGATGCCAGCAGGTTCTTGCGCACATCCATCAGCGCGGTAATGACTCGCCGCTGGGCGCCCTCTGCGGCGCGCCAGGCCTCGCGGGATTCCGCGTCATGGGTCCGCTGCCGCGCGACGGCGGCGCGGTCGGCGGCTTCCTGAAGCAGCGTGACGGCCACCGCGCGCAGCGGCACGAGCACCGCATCATCCAGCCGCTTCAGGAGCGGCGAGGGATCCGGCTCGAGGTGATTATTATACGCCTCGCCACGAATTTGCGCAAGTCCGGCGGTGATCAAGGCCAGCCCCGGCAACATCTGCCGTTGCCGCTTCTCGGCGCGCAGAAGGCGGCCGGCATCCCGGGCCTTGGCGGCATCCGCGCTGGCGTAGAACAGCCGCGACTCGTCGGCCAGCGCGC
>JBIJDW010000230.1:0-5476 GCA_044343885.1 Kiritimatiellia bacterium | reverse complement strand
TCGTCCTCGATTTCCGAGGACGAGGACGAGGACGAGGACGAGGACGAAAGACAACCCGGATTTTCATTTCCAGTTACCCCCTCGTTTCTTCGCGGCGAAGCCGCGCGGCAGGCTGTATTCTGACTGCTCTCTTGCAAACACCCCCTGTGGGGGTTTTGCAAGCGGCTCGATGTGATTCCGATTTCTGTTGGAGGGATGCGCCCTGTTGGCAGGGCGCATCTAAATTTATGCCCCTGCTGCAAAAACGAACACTTTTCGCAAAAACCGCAAAAAATCAGCGAATGTTTCGTCCGCCTCACCCGTGAATACACGGACGGCGGAACGAACATTCGCTCAAAACCGTTTTTATTGCGTCATTCAGCGTTTTCACCGGTATGCCGTCCGTGTATCCACGGGTGAGGCATCCGAGTGAAAACGCACATTGGCGGTTGTTGCGAAAAAATTAGATGCGTTTGCCCTGGCCCAGCAATTCTAATTATGAGGTGATTGAGTTATCGGGGTCGGGGTCGGTATCGGAATCGGGGTCGAATTTCCGTTGGTTTTATCGATACCGATACCGATTCCGACCCCGACGCCGATGGTCCCATCTCCAAAATTAGAATTGCTGGCCCTGGCCCTGTTGGAGTTGACAAGGTCCGCGAAAAGTGCCATCCTCAACACGTTCGTATTGGGTGCGGCAGGGCGCCGTGAAAACGGCGAAGCGCGTAAAATTAATACGTGTGTCCGTGTCGGACGCAAGGATTTTAAATTGACAAAACGCCACGTAAAACAAGCCGTCAGGCGCCGTTTTGCGTGGCGGTTTGCCAGAGCCTCAAGAGGTTGGTTATGATTGTGGACGGCAAGAAGATCATGGATCTACAGCTTACGGCGGCCAAGGCCACGGCCCTGCGCTTCTCCAATGGGCAGAGCACGCCCATCACGCCGGTGAAGCAGACCCCGTGTCCGGACGGGTGCGCGTTGAGTCTGGATGGCGCGTGGCAGGTGGTGCGTTGGCCGTTTGCCAAGCCGGAAGCTACGCTGGTCTCCGCGCAGTGCACGGACACGAGTTGGGAAACCGTCCTGCAGCCCGGCAAGGTGCTCTACGCCGATCCGGAGGCGGATGGAAAACCGTTCCCGCCCGAATGGAACCGGATTACCATGGCGCACCTGAACGACGAGGATGGCGCCATCATCCGCCGCCGCGTGCGGGTCCCGGCGGAATGGCGCGGGAAGCGGATTATCCTGCGCTTTGACGCGATCTATCCGGCGGGGCGGATTTACCTGAATGGCGAATGGCTGGGCGAGCACCTGAGCGGCCTGACGCCGGTGGAGTTTGATGTCACCCGCAAGGTGGCGCCGGGCACCGAAGCGCTGATCGCCGTGCGCCTGCTGCGCAAGCATAAGTTCTTGAAGATGGACATGGTGCGGCACTCGCTGGAGTTTGCCGGCTTGGCGCAGTCGGCCTGCCTGTTCACCGTGGAGCCGGTTCTGGTGGACGACTACCACCTGATCACGACGCTCGGCAAGACGTTCGACAAGGGCACCGTGGCGGGGACGGTTGTGCTTCGCAGCCATGCGGGCGCGGCCAAGGCGGCGCTCACCGTGGAGCTGCTCGACGACCAGGGCGCCGTGGTGGCCACGGTTGAGAAGTCCGTTTCTGTGCCGCCTGCGGGGCGCGCGGAGGCGACGGTCAAGCTGGCCGTGGCCGCGCCCAAGCTTTGGAACGACGAGGCGCCGAACCTCTACACGGTCCGTATGGTACTGCGTGTGCCGGGCCAGGACGACCAGACGATCACCTACCGCACCGGTTTCCGCCGGCTGGACCTCTCGCCGAACGGGCCGCGCCTCAACGGCCATTTCATCAAGTTCCGGGGCGTCAACCACCTGACGTTCCATCCGGAGCACGGGATGCACACCCCCAAGGAGTGGCTGCGCCGCTGCCTGGGGATGATGAAGAAAGCGAACGTCAACTGCATTCGGACCCACTATCTGGGGCCGCGCGATTTGAGCGACCTGTGCGACGAGATGGGATTCTACCTGATGCAGGAGTTGCCGATCGATTGGGGAACCAACTACATCCACGACCCGGAGTGGGTGGGACCGGCTCTGCAGCGTATTGAAAGCGGCATCCGCCGCGACCGGCATCATCCGTCGCTCGTGGTGTGGAGCGTGGGGAATGAGAACATCCCGGAGCGCGCCGCCGTAGCGGAGGACGGGTGGAACCACCTGCGCATCTACGACCAATTTTGCAAGCGGCTCGATCCCACCCGGCCGACGATGTTCCCGCCGCCGGGTCCGGCCAACAAGATCAAGGGGGTTTTCGAGCTGCGCGTGGGCGATATTGCCGACACGCACTACACGTTCCAGATTCCCAAGGGGTTCATCGAGGCGGGCCGCTTCGAGAATCCGCGCAGCTGGGAAGGGGAGCTGGATGTCTGCACACGGAAGCAGGCGCTGGCCCGCGGCTGGAGCGGCGTCTGGTTCAGCTCCGAGTGGTGTCTCTTCAACATGATACCGGATCTGCTCAATTCACCGTATGCCAGCATCATTGACGACGTGCAGGAGCCGCCGTTTACCGGTAAAAACACGCTGCAGGTCTTCCAGGATCGCCTGGACCGCGAGTGGGGGTTCATGCGCAGCGAACCCACCTGCCTCGGCGGGGCGTTCTTCCCCTGGATCTGTGCGTCCGTTTCTGTCCGGCCCGAGGAGAACCCCTGGGGGTGGATGCGTCTGGCCGAGGACAACGACTGGGGGGTGATGTGCGCGGATCTGACTCCCAAGCCGTTTTTCTGGGCGATGCGCGTGGCGTACAGCCCGGTGCAATTCCCCCGGCGGCTGGCCTGGCAGAAGGGGCAGCGTGACATCAACTTCGAGATCGAGAACCAGTTCAACAGCATCGACCTTTCGCAATGCACGCTGCGCTTCCAGTTTGCCCTGTCGAGCATCTGGATGACGTGCATACGCCCCTTCACGGACGTCACCGTGGCCTGTCCGCCCGGCGGCCGGGCGATGGTCCGGCTCAATCTGCCCGACGAGAAGTGGATCACGGAGCTGGACGGCGGGCGTTCGGCCATGGTGCGCTGCACGGTGCTGGATCCGCACGGATTCAAGGTCATTGTGGCGGAGACGCTGGTGCTGTCGGGCGATGCGGTCCAGGTTGGCGATCAGTCCATGCCGATCGGACCCGATGCGCCGATGTGAACGGCGCATGCCGGATGACGGAGGTTCTAATACCATGAATATGACATCCGTTTCTATCGCTATCGCGTTCACGCTGACGGCGCTCGTCCAGCCCTCTGCTCGCTGTGCGGAGGCCCCTCGTCTCTCGGCTCGATTCTTCTTCCGGGAAGACCACCTGATCACGAGCAGCGAGATACAGATACTGCTTGACGATGTGTCCGCGTATTACGTTGCCGATTGCAATGGGGATCTCAGTCGGGATCCGGGGCCACAGCATCCCAAAAACCTCACCTTTCGCATCTTGACCAAGCAACCGACGCAGGACGTTCAGTGGGTTTCCATCCCGCTGTCCACCCTGACGAGCATTGATCTTCAATGGTTGCCAATGCCTCGCTCGATGATCGGCTTCAAGACCCTTCGGTTCGCCACCAAGGACGGCGGTTTCCATTCCGTGGACATGATTGTTGACGGCCAGGAGTACCGGTACGTTCGTACCAGTAAGAACGGCGTGGTCAAGCGGGCTATTACCGGCGAACTGGAGTTGCGCATGGCCCCGACCGCCTCCGAAGCGAACCGGGATTTGCGCGCGGAAGTTTCCTTTGCGTGGTTTGCGTTTCGCGGCATCGGTTCCGGCAAACAAAGGCCGCATAGCCCTGATAACGATTGGATACTCAACAAGGAACTCATCAATCGGATCGAGTTTGTTGAGAACGTTGACGAGAAGCAGATCCCGTGAACGAATGGCGTTGGGCGATGCGGTTGCCCATCATTCGCTCTCACTCTCTCGCGCTCAGCGGCCGCCCCTTGGCTTGCCGATTACATCGAGGATTGACTATTGGCGTCCCTCTCCGCATAATCAGCACTTGTAACTATGGCTATGGGAGGAAACGCAACATGACGACGAAACGGAATACGACGACGGCGAAACAGGACGGGGGCTTCACGGCTTACAGTCGGTTCACCAGAGTTCCTACGCTGTTGGGCGCGGTACTGTTAGGTGCGGTGCTTCTCAGCCAGAAGGCCGCAGCCGCCGACGTCACGTTCACGCTGGTGACACCCTCCGAAGGGAAGATGGTCTCGATCGAGAGTGGTCAGAATTTGTGGAAATCGCCCTTCGGGGGATGGAGCATGTCCCTCTGGCCATTTGCCATTCGCGTGGGGGATACGCCCCTTTTCGAATATCTCTCAGCGGAGCAGAAGCTCGATGCCAAGACCCCGAGCGGCGCTATCGCACCGCAGGATCAAGTTCTCGACACCTTGATGAATAAATCATTAGCTCAGGACGGTGGCGCGAGTTCCGGTGATTTGTTGCCCGCCAATATTTTCCGGCGCGCCTCGGCCACCGCTTTTCTGACCACGGGCACACACGTGATCCAGCCGTTCGGCATCGAATTGACGTTGGCAGCAGACGGCACGGCGGCGAGCAACGATCCGCGGGTTCGCGTCGACGGCAAGACCCGCCGCGTGGAGGTGATCTGTCACCCGGTTACGATTAAGATGCTGGATGGTGTCCGCTCCGGAAAGGGGCCTCTGAAGTTGATGTGCGGGACGGTGTCGCTGCTGGGCGGCATCGAAAAAATGTTTGCCGATTACGACAAGCTGAATGAGGCAGGGGAGGGTACCGCCATCAAGGAAGGGTACCGGCGTGTTACGATCTACCTGCCGTCATCCTCAGCAGGGCACGGTTATGACGTCAATGGCGTTCAGTTCGAACTGAATGCCGACGGGAAGATCACACTCGCGGCCGATGCCAAGGCGAGCTGCAAGGACGGGCGTCAGATCTATCTCGAACGGCCGGCCGTCGTGGCACCGACTGCGGTGGCGGCTGCGGCACCCATGCTCGGTGTGAGCTGGTTTGGCGGGCGCGGCGATGTCCGGGTCTCGTGTGGCTCCGCGACGGTGGTTGGCAAACCCGTGTACGAGGGAGTGGCGTTCGGCGCGCAGCAGGCAAACGGCGCGACGAATGGGGTCAAGGATTCCGGTACCGTGGCGATTTCGTCGGGCAACGCGTCCGAGGTGAAACTGGGGGACATGGCCGTGCGCCTGCCGGCGGTCGACGCTCAGAGGCCGCATCGCCACCTCATCTGGAACGTGGCCGGCGCCACCTGCTGGGCCGTCGATGCGCCACCGCTGGGAGCCAAGCCCAGTGCGGAGTGGTCGTGCCGCATCGCGGTGTTGACCGGCAAGCCACCGGCGCTTCCTGCGGCGCTGCGTGTGACGCTGGAGACCATGGCCGGCACCCCGGCGGCGGGAGGCAACACGGAGGAATGGAAAGGCACCGCTGGCGTCTTCACGGGCACGCTGCCTGCCACGCCGG
>JBIJDW010000229.1:0-5494 GCA_044343885.1 Kiritimatiellia bacterium | reverse complement strand
TCGAGGTGGTGGACGAGGCCGGATTCGATCCGAAGAACCTGGCCGGCGTGCATGTGCTCTTCCTGTGCAATGTCTACCGCTTGTCGGAGGACCGCTGGCGCGCCATCGCGGACTGGGTGCGCGGCGGGGGCGGTCTGGTCGTGTTTGCCGGCGATCAGGTGGACGGGGCTTCCTGGAACGAAACGACCGGCGCGGTGGTGCCGGGGCTCCTCCCGTCGCGGTTCGACGAGATGGCCGGCGATCCGTCTGAGAAAGACTGGCAGGCGTTGCGGTTGAGTCGGCCGGATCATCCGGTGTTGCAGGCGTTTGTCGGCGACCGCAATCCCTTTCTCCAGCGGGTTAAGGTGTTTCGCTACTGGCAGATGGATCCGCCGAAGGAGTCGTCGGCGGTTTTGGCGACGTTTGGGAACGGGCGCCCGGCGCTCATGGAATCGCTGTTCGGGACCGGGCATGTCCTGTTCTTCGCGACGGCGGCCGATGCCGAGTGGAGCAACAGGCCGAGCGACCCCAGCTACGTGGTGACGCTGCAACAGGTGGCGCGCAATGTGGCGCGCGGCGGCGCCGCAGCGCGCGTGCTGACCGTCGGCCAGCTCCTGCGGTACGAGGTGTCGCCGTCGCTGTACCGGGGCGAGGCCAGGCTCTTCGCCCCCCAGGCGCAGGAGGCGGAGGTGCTGCGGGCCTCGGTGTCCACCAACACGGCGATGGTTGTGTTCGAATCCACCGCCCTGAAGCAGCCCGGTTTCTGGTCGCTGGAACTGAACACGCATGAAGGCGTGGCCGAGCGCGTTCATTTCGCCGCCACGATCGACGCGGCGGAGAGTGATCTGGACGGATTCGATCATGGCGAGCTGCTGCGGCGCGCGGGAGATTCGCGGATTCGATTTATCGAGGGGCCCGAGATTCCGGCCGCGGATGATGCCGCCGGGGGAAATTCGGAAATCAGCCGTCTGCTGGCGGCGCTCTTCGTTGGCGTGCTGGTGTTGGAACAGGTTCTGGCGTGGTGGTTTGGCTGGAGACGCAGGACAGGGTAGGATCGACAGAATAGTAATCGTAATCGTAATCGTAATCTTAATCGTGATCGGGTCTCGGTTGAAGCAGGATTAAGATTAAAATTAAGATTAGGATTAGGATTAAGATTAGGATTTAGGAAAGGACATCACGGGTGTTGAAGTTTCTCATGAGTGTGCTGGGGAAGGACACGTCGGCGATTCCCGACGGGGCCGACCTCCAGTTTGTCTGGACGCACCCGCCGGTGTCGTGGCAGGTCTTCCTCGTGCTGGCCGTGCTGGCCGGCCTGTGGCTGACGGTCGGCTGGCTGTACCGGCACGAGGCGGATACCTGTCCGCGTCGCGTGCGGAACCTGCTCGCCGGGCTGCGCGCGTTCGTGGTGCTCATCGCGCTTCTGATCTTCCTAGGGCCCGCACTGGGCATCAGTGTCCGGCAGACGGTGGAACCGTCGATCCTCGTGCTGCTGGACGAATCGATGTCGATGTCGGTTCGGGACCGCTACCGGGAGAGCGAGTCGCTGGCGGCGGTCGCGGCGTTCACGAAGCGGACGGAGGCGGACATTCACGCGAACCCGCCGGCGCGCGTGGCGCTGGTCAACGAGTTGTTCACCCGGAACGACGGCGCGTTCGTGCGCGATCTCGCCGGGAAGGGCCGGGTTCAGATCCTGAGTTTCGCCGAGAACGCGCGGTTGCGCACGGTGGTCGGCGGCAAACCGCGGGAGCTGGGCGCGGGCGCGCGCGCCGTCGAACAGGGCGGTCCCGTGCCGCCGGTCGAGGCGCGGGGACCGGGCACGAATCTGGGCCGCGCGCTGCGCGAGGCGATTCAGAGCGTCGAGGGCAACCGGGTCTCGGCGATCGTGGTGGTCAGCGACGGTCGCGACACCGTGGCCGAAGATTCGCAGGAGATGGCCTCGCGCTTCGGTCAGCGGGGCATCCCGGTGTTCACGGTGCCCGTGGGCGATCCTTCGGAGGTGTGCAACGTGCGGGTCACCGAACTGTGGGCGCCGGAGAGCGTGCCGAAGAAGGACCCCTTCACGATTCAGGCCCAGATTCAGGTGCGCAACGTGGACAGCGCCCAGGTGCCCGTCGAGTTGCGCCAGTGTCCGGCCGACGCGCCCGATACGGATCAGGGGGCGGTCGTGGCGTCGCAGCCGCTGATCCTCGAGGCCGGCAAGTCCACGTACAACATGACGTTCTCCCATAAGCCGGAGCAGGTGGGCCGTTTCCGTTACACGGTCTCTGTTCCCGTGCTGGCTGAGGAAGTCGTGGACTCCGACAATCGCCGCAGCGCCACGGTGCAGGTCCTCGATCAGAAGCTGCGCATCCTGCTCGTGTCGAGCGGCCCCTCCTGGGACTTCCGCATGGTCCGCACGCTGCTCGCACGCGACGCCACGATCGATCTCTCCTGCTGGCTCCAGTCGCTCAGCGCCAACCTGCGCCAGGACGGCACGACGCCGATCGATCATCTGCCTGTCACTCCGGCCGAAATGTTCGTCTACGACGGCATCCTGATGATGGATGCGAACCCCGAGGAGTTTTCGGACGCATGGCTGGGCCTGCTCCACGATTTCGTCAGCAAGCACGGAGGCGGGCTGCTCTGGATGGCCGGTCCCTCGTTCACGGATCAGGCCATGACGCTGACCCGTGGCGGCGGAATCCGGGATCTGATGCCGGTGCGCTGGCCGGAGGGCGTCTCTCTGGCGCCGGCCAGCACCCGCAACACGTGGACGAAGGAGTGGCCCCTGCGCGTGCGCGGGGCTGGCGCCGATCACCCCATGCTGAGCCTGTCGTCAGACCCGCGTCAGAGCCTGGTGCTGTGGGGAGGCATGCCCGGCGTGTTCTGGTATTACCCGATCATCGGCGCGGCCCCTGGTGCCCAGGTCCTGATCGAGCACGCGGATCCCGGTCTGAAGAAAGGCGAAGAGGGGATGCCGCTTCTGGTGGAGGGGCAGTTCGGCGCGGGACGCGTGGTGTGGATGGGATTCTCCGAAACGTGGCGCTGGCGGCGGGCCGGCGAGGAACACTTCAACCGGTTCTGGATTCAGGCCGTGCGGGAGCTTGCGGCCGGGCGCACCCTGCAGGGCAAGAGCCGCGGACAGGTCTCCACGGACCGGGACCGCTACAGCCTGGGAGACACCGTGCGCGTCACGGTGCGGCTCTTCGACGCGGCCTACCGTCCGCTGGTGGCGCCGCTGGTCAAGGGGCGCGTGACATCGGGCAGCAGCGAGACGGGGCAGGATATCGAGCTGCCCCCCGTCGCCGGACGGGACGGCGTCTACGCGGGCTCGTTCACCGCCCGCTTCCTCGGCCCCAACGAGATCCAGATCGCCACGCCGGAGATGGGCGACACCGCGTCGGAGCGGCTGACGCGCCCGTTCACGGTGGAGCTGCCGAACGTCGAATTTGCGGAACCCCAGTTGAACCGCGGCCTGCTCAAGCTGCTGGCCGCCGAATCGGGCGGCGCGTGTCTGAACCTGGACCAGTTGCAGAACCTCTCCGCCCGCATCCCCGATCGCCGCGAGTCGCTGGTCACGCGCAGCAAGCCGCTGGAACTCTGGGATACGTGGCGCGTCCTGCTGCTCCTGGTTGCGCTGCTGGGGGTCGAATGGGCCGTGCGCAAACGCTATCACCTCATTTGAGAATCGTCTGACAATGAACGACCGACACAACATGGACGGAATTCGCCGGCAACTGTTCGGGCTGCGGCTGCGGCTGCGGTTGTGGCAGTTCGGCGTCGGAACCAGCCGGTTCCTGGCCGTGGTTGCGGCGCTGGTATTCATCAGCCTGATCGTCGACCGGACTGCGCGCATGGATCATACCCAGCGTGTCATCAGCCTGATCATCGGCGCGGGCGCCCTGCTGGTGGTGATCGGGCGGGAGATCGTGCGGCCGCTCCGCCACCGGATCAGTTCGGAAGCCCTGCTCCGGCGCGTGGAACGGCGGCAGGCGGATCTCGCCAGCCAACTGACTGCGGCCTGGGAATTTGCGGCCATGCCGGACATCCCCCCCGGCGCCTCCCCGACGCTGGTGGCCTCGGTGATCGAGCAAGGTCGTGCGGCGGGAGCGCGGGCGGACTTCAATGGCGTGCTCGACTGGCCGCGATTCCGGCGGCGCGCCTGGTTCGGCGGCGTGGCGCTGGCGGCGTTGCTGGCGCTGGCGATCGGGGCGCCGCAGATGACGCGGCTCTGGTTCTCCCGCAACATTCTGCTGAGCCACCTCGAATGGCCGCGCCGGACGCACCTGAGCGTTCAGGGCTTGGTCGATGGGGTCCTGCGGGTGCCCGTGGCGGGCGACCTCGAACTGCTGGTGCGCGCGACGGGAGTTCCGCCCGATGAAGTGTTCTTCCGCTATGCGGATGCCGCTGGCGCCGCCTATCGCGAGCAGATGCCGCGGGTGGGCGAGGACTACCGCACGCTCTTCCGCGGCGTCACCGAACCTTTCCGCATCCAGATCAGCGGCGGCGACGACCGCACCGATTGGATTCCCGTTCAATTACAACCGCGTCCCGAGATTGCCGATGTGACGGTTACCATCGAACCTCCCGCCTATACCGGCCGGAAGCCAACCACTCTGGACACGCGGTCGGGGGCGTACACGGTGCTGGCAGGCAGCAGCGTGGTCCTCGGCGGTCGCTCCAGCCTTCCGCTGAGCGAAGTGAGCGTGTCGATCGAGGGCAACCGGCTACAGGCGCTGAGCATCAGCAACGCCGTCAGCTTTTCCATCCGCCTGCCGTCCGAGCAGGTCAAGTCGGCGACGTACCGGCTTCAGGCGGTCTCCGACACCGGCATACCCACGTTACGGCCCACGCCGATCGGCCTGCGCGTGGAACCGGATCGCCCGCCCCGCGTCACGGCCTCGCTGGAGGGAATTGGCCAGATGATTCTGACGCGCGCGGTGATCCCGGTGGTGTGCGACGTGCAGGACGATTACGGCGTGGCCGCCGCCTGGCTGGAATACCAGCACCAGTCGCCCACGGGCCAGAACAGCGGCCCGCTGCAGGTGCCGCTCCAACTGCCGGTCGTCCCGCCCACGGGAGGCGTGATCCGCGTCGGCCACGCGCTCGCGGTGACTCCTTTCCGCCTGGATCCCGACGCCACGCTGTCGCTGCGGGTCGCGGCTCGTGACGGCAACACGCTCACCGGTCCGGGCTTGGGCCAATCGGCGAGTTTCACCCTGCGGGTGGTGTCGGATGAAGACTTCCGCAAGGATCTGGTCCGGCGCGAGCAGTTGCTGCGCCAGCGTCTGGAGCGGCTGATCCAGGAACAGCGCGCGCTGGCCGACGAGTCGCGGCTGTTCTACGCCAGCGCGGATGCCGCCAAGGCCCGAGATGCCGGCCGCCTTCTGCGCGCCGAGAAGCGGCAACGGCAGATGTTGCCGGGGCTGGCCTTGATCACCGCCGGAATTGCGCAAATTCGTGGCGAGGCGTATAATAATCACCTCGAGCCGGATCCCTCGCCGCTCCTGAAGCGGCTGGATGATGCGGTGCT
>JBIJDW010000228.1:0-5515 GCA_044343885.1 Kiritimatiellia bacterium | reverse complement strand
GCGTCGAACGCGCCATTCTGGACCTGGAACAGGCGACCGGCGGACAGATGGCCGTGCTGACCCTGCCGACTCTGGACGGCGATTCGCTGGAGCGCTTCAGTGTGCAGGTCGCGGAAACGTGGAAAATCGGAAACAAGGGCCGGGACGATGGCGCCATTCTGCTGCTCGTGCGCGACAGCCATGAAATGCGCCTCGAAATCGGCCGTGGCTGGGAAGGCCCAGTCAACGATGCCCGGGCCGGCGACATCATCCGGGGCATGACGCCCTACTTTCGCGCCGGGCGTTTCGGCGACGGCACGGTCTTCGCCGTTCAGCGAGTGCATGCTTTTGTCACCGGCAAGACGCCAACGGGCATGCCGGCGGCGTCGCCGCAAAACGATCGCTACAACCGCATCATCGTATTGGTGTTTTGCCTTCTGCTGATCGTGATTGTGATCGGAACGATGTCCAATCGGAATCGCGGAAAAACCTATCGCGGCCGCAGAACCTCTGATTCGTATTGGGGCAACGGCGGATTCAGCGGTGGCGGCGGTGGCTTTAGCGGCGGCGGCGGAGGCGGATTCAGCGGCGGCGGCGGCGGCGGATTCAGCGGCGGCGGCGGCGGCGGATTCAGCGGCGGCGGCGGCGGATTTTCCGGCGGCGGGGCCTCCGGCCGCTGGTAATGGGAGTGAGCAGGGTCAGCAATTCTCATTTTGGAGAGAGGACCATCGGCGTCGGGGTCGGGATCGGTATCGGTATCGATAAAACCAACGGAAATTCGACCCCGATTCCGATACCGACCCCGACCCCGAAAGAATAACATGACCGCCAACAACGCGGTGATGTTTTCAAAGTGAGGCGTGATATGGCACAGGTTAGAATCAAAGCGGTATGGGCGGCGGCTGCCGGAGTGCTGGTAGCTGGAGCGGCTTGGGCACAGGGGGCTGCGACGACGCCGAACACCGGTCAGAGCCTCGAGGACTTGTTTGATCGGGGAGGCCCCTTGATGTGGCCGATCCTGCTGTGCTCGGTGGTGATGGTGGCCTTCATCTTTGAGCGGTGGATCGGATTGCGCCACAGCCGGATTTTTCCGGCCAAGCTCCATGAACGGCTCCTCGGTCTGGCCCGCGAGGGACGTCTGGATGAGGCTCGGGAGGTCTGCCGGACCGGACGATCGGAGTTTGCGCGGCTCGTGGGCGGCGGTCTGGCGCGGGCCGAGGCAGACGGATTCGAGATGGAGGCCGGACTTGAGGAGGAGGGCGGCCGCGTCCTCTACAACCTGCGCAACAATTGCAAGCCGCTCTCGGTCATGGCCGACGTCGCACCGCTGCTCGGGCTGATGGGCACCGTGACCGGCATGATCAAGGCGTTCGATGTGGTGGCCAAGTCCAACGCCCTCGGCCGCACCGAACTGCTGGCCGAAGGAATCAGCGAAGCGCTCCTCACCACCGCGTTCGGCATGGCCGTCGCCGTGCCGTCCGTCATCGCCTATCACATCTTCCGCAGCCGCGCCGATAACCTGTTGCGCGAAATGGAGGACGCCGCGCTCGAAATCGTGGCGGCCATGCGCAAAGGCCTGAAGCGGTAACCGGGGGTACGACATGCGCGCATTATGCCAGGATGACGAGGGAAGCGGTGTCCGCATTGCGCCGTTGATCGACATCGTGTTCCTCCTGCTGATCTTCTTCCTCGTGGCGACGACCTTCTATGAGGCCGAGAAGGACATCACCATTCGCCTGGCCCCCGCGACCGAGGGGGGCGAACGGGCCAAGCTGCCCGATCTGCTCGTCGTCAACGTCTCCGAAGCGGGCGCAATCGTGGTGAACCAGCGGATGCTGACCATCGAACAGCTCGACGAGCTCTTCGCCGAAGCGCAACGCCAGAACGGCAGCGTCTCGGTGGTGATCCGCTGCGACAAGCGGTCGCGGCATACTGATTTTGTGAAGGTGCTTAACGCCTGCGAAAAGGCGACGATCACGCAGGTGTCCGTGGCGACGTTTCAGACGGATGAGTAGAGCGAGCGGCGCGCGGTTTGCCGATCACCGGATGGAGGGCGTGTGGCGACGGAACAGCGGACAACGGGGCGGTTGGCACGGCTCACCGGTCGTGCGCTGCTGTGTGCCTGTCTGTGGTCTGCCGCCGCCGTCCGCGCCGCGACGTTCGAGTCCCGCGGCCATTACGGTTTTGTGTCCCTCGGTGCCGACGAGGCGCCCGGAGCCACTGCGTTTTCGGCGCGCGTGGAAGGACCTTCTGGATCGGGTGACGTGCGCCGCGTACTGGCCCGGCCCATCGGCGGTGGCTGGCAGATATACGTGGGCGGATGGCCCGCAGCCGCACAGGGACTGTCGGATCTCGTGCTGTGTGCCCAGGGAACCAACGGCACCCGCGAGCTGCGCATCACAAAAGCCGTGCAGTCTGCCGCCGGCCGGATAGACGTGGCGCTGGTCATCGATGACTCGTTCAGCATGCGCAAGACCGATCCCGCGCGTCTGCGCGTCAACGCGCTGACCCTCTTTGCGCGCATCGCCGCCAGCCGCGGCGTTGTGCGCACCCTCTCGGTGGTCGCGTTTGAACGGCGGCCGCGCCTGCTCTTGTCCCCCACCCCGCCGGCTGACACGGGGACGTTCGAACAGGCCATGGCAGGTCTGGTCGCGCGTGGCTCGACCGATCTCGACGCCGCGCTGATCCTGGCCGACCAGACCCTCGCCACCCTCCCCGACTCCCGCAAGATCGTCGTGGTGCTGTCGGACGGCAGAGACGAGCCGGGCCGCTACGAAGACTCCCATCGCCGATTCACGGCCTCGCGCATCCCGGTCTATACCGTCGGACTCTCCACGTTGGCCGACAGCAATACCCTGAATCGCATCGCCCAGAATACCGGTGGAACCTTTTCGTTTGCGCCCGACATGACCCGGCTGGAGACTATTTTTCAGGAAATCGTTTTGGCCATCCACCCCTCGGTGACCATCGGCACCTGGGATATTACGACGGACGATGCCGACGTTCCGGTTGACGACAGCGTGCGCCTGCTGACGCTGACGCTGGCCGCAGACGAGGATGTCCAGGCCGTGATCACACCCCCGGACGGCGGGGCGGCGGTGGCGTTGCGGACGGCCCGCGCGAGCGATTCCATGGCCGAGCGGTATGCGCCTGCACGGGGTCTCTGGCGGGCCACGGGCCTCGGCGCACTGGCCGCGACCGCCGAAAGTGATCTGGAACTCGTGCTATTCCCGTCCACAGGCGTTGTGACCGATGCCGTGCCTCAGGCGGTAGCGGCACTGGTCGTGCGCGACGGCGAGGCAATGACACGCGGCTGCGATGTATCGCTGACGACCGGCACGGGCGGCGCCCAACAAAAACTCGACGTAACCGAACGGGGTTATTTCGAGGGTTTTGCCGTTCCGGCTGGCCCAGGTCCGTCGGTCTGGCAGGCAACGGTACGGGGCGTCACCGACGCCGGCCAGCCCTTTCAACGCATCGCCGTCCAGCATCAACACGTAACGCCGATGCGGCGGGACGCGCTCTGGGTACAGCCCAAGCCGCTGGTTGTAGAACTTGACCCCGGTTGCACGGTGACGGGACGAGTGGTGATCGCGGGGCGCGGACACTTTACCGCCGATGTGCAGGGGTTCAACGCAGGGCTTGTGTCCCTGTTGCCGAGTGGTGGAAACATCCCCGAAGGACGGCAGCTCGAGCTGGGGCTGGCAGTGACAGCGGGTCGTGACGCGTGCCCAGGCGTGTCCACCGGACGAGTGGTGGTGGCCGTCGGCACGCTTCCACGAGCCGAGGTGAGTGTCTGTGTGGTCATCCGCGCGCCGTCCATGGTCATCGGCCCCAGAGAGCTGTCGTGGACTCCTGTCGCGCCGGGGCAGGTGGTGACCGGAACGGTGTGGGCCGTCGTGCAGGCTGCCGACCGCGCCTGCCGCGTGCAAGCGGTGATACTGGGGTTTGACGGCCGCTTCGACGGTGTTCGCGACGTGACGTTGGGGGTCGAGACCACACGCTGGCAGATCGTGGTAGGAACCGCCGGAATCGGATCCACCACCCAACTCACCGGCCGGGTGGCGATCAGTTGGGGCTGGAACACCGTCGAGATTCCATGGACTGTAGGGGTCGTTGTTCCGGAACCCAAAGCCGAAGTCCTTGTAGAGCCTGAACGCGCACCCGAGCCGGAGCAGGCGGTAGTCACCGTACCGGAACCCGAACCCGAACCGATAATCGAAACGCCGCCACCCGAACCGGAGGCGGATGCTGGTGTCGTGCCGACCGCCGCCGTTGACGAACCGACGTCCGTTACCCCCGCCGCCGCCGGAAGCTATAATGCGTGGCGGATTGCGGGGGTTCTGCTCCTGCTTCTTCTTCTCCTCTATCTGCTGTGGCGGATGACGCAAGGCGAAGAAAACCGACTCGCAAAATATTTTGCAGCAAGCCTGGTTATGCACGTTCTCGTCTTTCTGCTGTCACTCGACCTCCTGTTACAGACGCGGGTGGTGACCTTGGAGCAAATCTCGCCATCCCTGGCGGTGACGATTGGATCGCTCGAGGAGAAACTGGGATTCTCCCTGGCGCCAGCCGCTGGCGCTGTTGCCGTGAAGGACACGCCGTCCGAACTGGACAAGCAGGCCAAGGCGGAGCTGTCGCTTTCTGCGGCCGAGGCACGCGCTGCAGCCGATCTCGCGCAACCCGACCTCAGCGCCAGCGCTGTGGCGGCGATGGAGGCGCAGATGCGTGAGCGCAAGCCCGATGCGCTTGAACGGCAGGCCGATGAAGCGGAACGTGAAGCGGCACCGACCGCAGAGGCGAGTCCGGAAGAACTTCGGCAGGCGTCGGCCAAACATGCAGAACGCGTGGCGCGGGCGGATGCTGCACGTGCGGTTGATCTGCAACGGGCCATGGCAACGGACGAAGCGGCTCAACGAAAGTCGGTGACGAGCGATGTAGCGGCCGGGGCCGATGCGCGTCAGCCGGAGGCAGCGACGGTCGGGCTGGCCCGTGTCGCGCCGAGCGGCGCGGCGCCCGAAGCGGCGCACCCGGAAAGCCTCGGACCCGAGAGGCAGGCGTCCGAAACGGCTGCGGTGGCTGCGGAAACGGTCACGCTGGCGGCCGGGGCGCAGCGCCGTGCCGCGCCGGCCGCGACGTCGACCGGGAGTGGAGCGGCTGCCGCAACGGTCGCCCGCGCGTCGGAAGCGGCTGGTGGCGCGGCGCAGCGAAAGTCGGCGGCGAGCGGTGTGGCGACCGGGGCCGATGCGCGTCAGCCGGAGGCGGCGACGGTTGGGCTGGCGCGTGTCGCGTCGAGCGGGACAGCACGTGGGGCGGCGCCCGAAGCGGCGCATCCGGAGAGCCTCGGACCGGAGCGGCAGGCGGCCGGTACGACTGCGGTGGTTGCGGAGACGGTCACGCTGGCGGCCGGGGCGCAGCGCCGTGCCGCGCCGGCCGCGACGTCGACCGGGAGCGGAGCGACAGCCGCAACGGTCGCCCGTGCGTCGGAAGTGGCTGGTGGCGCGGCACAGCGCACGTCGGCGGCGAGCGGTGTGGC
>JBIJDW010000227.1:0-5527 GCA_044343885.1 Kiritimatiellia bacterium | reverse complement strand
CATGTCGGCCATCATACCTGAAACATTCCGCCTTCCACAACATACTTGCAGCCGATGGCGGGTACAGGAGGTCGTGGTTGAAATATTTTTCGATTTCTGGCTCTCTGCGCCGTTGCGAGGGGTCTGCATGTGTGGCGAAGCCGGGAAAAGCGGTGTCGCGCGGAATACCGCTTGCCACCGCACTCCAGACGCTGCCGCCGAGACGAAGCGCATCGGGACGCCGCGCCAGCCATTTTGGAGTGCGGTGGCAAGCGGTATTCCGCGCGACACCGCTTTGATGAGGCTGTAATCCGAAAAAGGCCCCGCAAGGAACGGACCTTCCATCAGCCTTCTCCATCTTCTGCGGCGCGGCGGGGACGCCGTCGCCCTACCTCGCTTCGCGCATTTCCTGTTCCATCGGGGCGACGCAATCGGGGTAGGGCGACGGTGTCCCACCGCGCCGCAAACTCATAGATTGCCTGTCCCCTGTTTCCCTGTTTCCGTTTCGCGTCCAACCGCCTTCTCCACGGCGTTCATCTTCGACTTGCAGTACAGCATCCGTTCCTCAACATTGAGTTTGCTGCCGAGTTTGCGCAACTGATCGTAGAGATCGAAAGCCGCGCCCCATTTCTGCTGCTGGAAGCGGAACTCCGCCTCGTAGAACAAGCTCTGTTCCAGGATGGATCGCTGACGTTCCGTGACTGGATCGCGTGACCGGGTGGCCGCTTCGTGGTAGCGGTCCGCCGCCTTATCCGGTTGCTTCAACTGCTGGCGGAAGATCTGGGCGTTTTCAAAGATCGCTTCGGCCACCAAGGCAGCGTTGTTTGTCGCCTGCGGCATGTGGGCTATACGGAGCAGGCAATCGGCCGCCTGTTCGAACTGCTCGCTGTCCCTGTGGATTATGGCGATCAGAAACGCAGCCTCGATCGCCTCGGGCGCGTCTTTGAATCCGGTCAGTATCTGTTGGCAAATGTCCATCGCGTTCTTGAGCTGTTTCTTCGCGTAGTAGACTCGCGCCATGCGCATGGACAGCTCGGCGATACGAGCGTTGCCCGGATAACGTTGGGCAAATGAGTCGATGGCGTTCCTGGCCAAGTCCAACTTTTCGGCCATTAGCCGGACCATCGCGAGGCCGTAGGCGGCATCCTTGGCGTATGGCGAGTTCGTGCGGCGTTCCAGAACGCTGTACTTGGCGGCCGCCTCGTCATACTTCTGCAACTTGGCGTAGTAATGGCCGCACATATTCAGCGCTGCCTCCTCGTACAACCCAGCGCCTTCGCCCAGAAGCGTTTCAAGGGTCTTGCAGGCCTTGTCGTAGTCTCCAGTGTCTCCGTACAGTCTGCTCAGGAAGAACAGGGCTTCGGGACGGTTCCTGAAGTTGGCGTTCCTGATGCGCGTGGCCTCCTCGAGAGTCTTGATTGCCTTGTCGGCGTCGCCAGAAGCATACAGGCATCTGCCGAGACAGTATCCGACTTCATGGATCTGCGAGTGGTCGGGGTATCGTTCGAAGAACGTTTTGTACGCCCGGCATGCAATCGCTATCTTCCCCTGTTTTTCCATTTGCTGGCCGTACCGGAACAACGCCTCAGCCGTATCGGGAAGGGCGATGTCCTCGACGCCATTGGTGGCTAGGTTCGCCGGTACAGCTGCTTGCACTTCCGTTGCCGGCTGTTCCGCCGCCTTGCGTTGCGCCGCGACCTCCTGCGCCACGATGGTGCCACCGCCCGCCACGACCAGACTCGCCGCCGTAACCAACGCCGCCGTCTTGACTTTTGCTATAAACATGACCTTCATTGCTCCCTTCGCCAGCATTGCTGCTGTTGTTGTGGCACCCGTGGCCGTGGCGGTTGTCGCCACGGCAGTTTTCACGGTCGCCAGGATGGAAGGAAGGAGTGTTTCCGGTACAACGGCCGAGGCTTCGGAGGTGAGCAGGCCGGTGAGGGCCACGCCGCCGAGCGCGACGCCGCGCTTGGCCAGCCGTTGCCGCAGCTTGGCAATGCCGTCGCTTGCGCGCCACTTCATGGCGCTGACCGGACATCCGGCTTGCACAGCCGCTTCCTTTTCGCTCAGCCCGCGCAGGTAGCGCAGCACAACGGCTTCACGCAGCACAGTGGACAGGCCGTCCAAGGCCGTATCCACCTGTCGCAGCACGGTTTCCCTGTCGGACTCGGATGCGTCTGAAGCCAGGCTCTCTTGCCAAAGCGCGCTTTCCATCTGGTTTCTTTCGTGTTTCATCCGCTTCCGCAGGGCCTCCAGCGCCACAAGCCGCGCGACCCGATGGAGCCAGCCGTTCAAGCGGCCCTCCTGTCGGAGGCTTCCCGCCTTCCGGGCCAGCACGACAAATGCCGCTTGCGTGGCATCCTCCGCGTCGTGGTCATTGCTCAGCAAGCGCCGACAGGCCCGATAAACCATCGGACTGTACCGTGCGACCAGTTCCGCAAAAGCCGATCCGTCGCCGGAGGCGACGAAACGGTCGAGGAGTTCTTTGTCCGTTTTCGATTGCATACCGTGACCAGTGTACCAAAACACGCCCTTCCTTTCACCCGTATGCTGGCGAATTCGTGAAAAAGGTTAGGTGTAATCCGAAAAAATTCACAGGGCAAAAGCATCTCCATTTCTTCTTTTGACTTTATTGGAAAATCTCAAGGAGGCGCGCTTAACAGGAGAGGCGCTTGCAGAACCGACGAAGGATTCTTGGCAAGCGCCTCCTTGACCTGCGCCTCGGCGTCTTTCAGCGCGGCGTCTGCTTCACATTTTCCGTCCGTTGAAACTTCGTCAAACGTGTGCGGAACAGTGTCTTTTCGGGAGTCCCCAGGCTGCGCACGTCAAACCAGAGCGCGTTGTTGTTCGGGGTCAATGGCAGGTTGTCCTGCTTGATCCGCAGCTTCCGCAGATCACCCGGACGCAATTCAACCAGCCCGTTTGGAATCTCCGCTGACTGATAGGTCGAATAAACCGGCCCGTTTGTGCTCTCAACGTGGAATCCGATCCGCACCGTCTCCGAGCGGGTATTGTGATTCTTAACCGTCATCTGAACGTCAACCTGGCCGTCCGTGATCGGCCCCAGATCGTTGAGCTGAAAGGCCGGCGACTGCGAGTCGAGGATCAGTTTGGTCTTCGTCGTATTCCAACCATGAGCATCAAAAGCGCTGAAGTTATCGCCGATCTTGCAGGCAAACCAGACCCGGTAAGTCGTGCCATCGATGGGTGGCAGCGCGACCAGTGGCTGGCCCTTCGCGTCCTTTGCATCGTAATCGCCGTAGCGCAGCGACTTCAGCGGGATGGCGTACTCGATCACCCAACGTTTCCCGTCAGCCACTGAGCGAACCGTGGCCAGAGAGTTCCAGCGGAAATCTGAACCACCGGACCCGCTCCAGTACCAGTCCGCAACCGTGCCGATGGGATTTACGTCCAGACGAAACAGCCCGCGACGGAAGCCGCTGCTCAAGTCTTCGACTGGTCGGATCTCGATCTCCATGTGATCGTCGGCACTCATGCCGTGTTCGGGATGCACGATTACGTCCGGCATAGTCCCGCGCGCTTTCAACGGGTACCCTTCCGGATAGATCGGCGTAGTGAAGCAGAAGTAGAGATTAGTTTTGTCATAGCCCGCGTAAACCTGCGGCTGTAGCTGATGGACGGCCAAGTTCGTGAAAGCCCCATGACCCCCGTCGATAAAGAACGCCGACAGCGCAGCGGCATTTTCCCATTCGCCCTGGCTCATCGCGCCGTCGATGGTCGGCGGAGTCTTCAGGAATGGCACCCGGAGTTCCGGCGTGTCAACCCACCGCACGGCCTTGTCTGGCAAGGTCATGGCGGCGCGGAAGCCGCGGTCTCGGTCCCGGGCGGCCGGGCTGCTGCCGCCGCGTTTCGCCGACCGGCAGGCGTTCGCGAAGGTGCAATAAGCCCCGCCCCGAATGACCCGGACCTCATACGACGACACCCCCTTCGGATCGGTCGCAGTCCCAGGGTAAGTCCCGTCCCAGCCCCAGTCCAGGCACCATTCACAGACGTTGCCGTGCATGTCGTACAGCCCCCACGCATTGGCCGCATACGTCCCCACCGCCGCCGTGCCGCCGTTCGTCTCGCATCCCCAACTGGCCGGCAAGCCGTTGTAGACGTACCGCCCAACAACACTCATCTGCGCGTCGATGAACACGTTAGTCAGGTTATACCCCGAGTTCAGCGCCGTGTCGGTCCCCGCACGGCAGGCGTACTCCCACTGCGACTCCGTTGGCAGGTCGAATCCCGTCACCCCCGTCTTCTCCCGCAGTTTGCCCATGAACGTGTCCGCGCCTACCGCGTTCGTTGCCGGCCAATTCGGACTCATCGCGCGGTTGTTCGTGCTCTCCCGGATGTCGTAGTAACTCACCTGCTCCACCGGACGCGTCGCGTAGCACGTCGCGTTGGTGAATTTGCTCACCCTGTCCCCCATCACCAGCTCCCACTGCCGCTGCGTGACCTCGAACACCCCGATGTAGAACGCCTGTGTGAGCGTGACGGTGTGCTGGGTCTCGTTGGTGGAGCGCCCCAGTTCGTTGGTGGGCGAACCCATGATAAACGTCTCAGCCGGGATCTTGCGCATCACCAGCTTGGTGGTCTTGTACTCGTCGGTCCACCCGCCTGACGGCACGGCGCTGAGATAACCCACCGGATAGTTGGATGCCGACGGTCCGCCGGACAGGTCGAGCACCAGGTAATCGCCCGCCACCGCCGACCGCCGGCTGTCCCCGGACTCTGCTGGTTTCGCCTCCTTGCTCGCTGCCTGCGCCACGGCGATGCCCACCGGCACCGCCGTTCCTGTCACGATCACGGCTGCGGCTATCGCCGCCACCATCTTAATTTTTGCTATGAACATGGCCTTCATCGCTCCCTTCGCCAGCATTGCTGCTGTTGATGTGGCGGTCGTGGCCGTGGCGGTTGTCGCCACGGCAGTTTTCACGGTCGCCAGGATGGAAGGAAGGAGTGTTTCCGGTACGGCTGCCGAGGCTTCGGAGGTGAGCAGGCCGACGAGGGCCAGGCCGCCCAGCGCGATGCCGCGCTTGGCCAGGCGTTGCCGCAGCTTGGCAATGCCCGCGCTTGCACGCCATTTCATGGTGCCCAGCGGACATCCTGCCTGGGCTGCGGCATCCTGCTCGCTGAACCCGCGCAGGTAGCGCAGCACAAGCGCCTCGCGCAGAACGGCGGACAAGCCGTCCAGTTCCGCGTCGACGGCTTGGAACACAACCTCTCTATCGACCTCCGGCGTATCCACGGTCATGCCTTCTTGCGTCACGGCGACGTGTTCCTGCCGCCGCTCGCGGTCCGCGCGAACCCGCAGCGCCTGCAACGCCACTTGGCGCGCCACGCGATGGAGCCACCCGTTCAAGCGCCCCTCCTGTCGGAGGCTTCCGGCCTTCCGGGCCAGCACAAGGAACGCCGCTTGCGTGGCATCCTCGGCATCACCGGCATTGCCCAGCACGCGCAGACAAGCCCGATAGACCATCGGATTGTACCGCGCGACCAGCTCGGCAAATGCGGCGTCGTTGCGGTCCGTCGCGTAGCTCTC
>JBIJDW010000226.1:0-5543 GCA_044343885.1 Kiritimatiellia bacterium | reverse complement strand
CCGCATCGCGCGAGGCGGTGATTTCGGAGCTGACGACCCTTGAACGGATGCGCCGCAAAGCCAAGATCCGGCAGGGCGAAAATGAGCTGGATTCGGCCCGGGATGATATGACAAAAGGGATGTATGATGACGCCAAGCGCAAGTATTCAAACGCCCTGAGCTATATTCCGGATACCCCCGACACCCGTGAGTCGCGCATTGCGGCCGAGCAAGGCTTGGCCAACGCGCATTACCAGCATGCGCTTCTCCTCCGCAAAAATGGGCTTCTGGAACGGGCGCTCGCCGAAGCGCGCACCGCACAGGGAAAAGGCCAGAAACAGGCCGATCGGTTGATTGGGATGATCCGCAAAGACATGGAAATGCCTCCGAAAAAGGCCGAGACCGTCGAGATCCCCCGGATGAACCAACTGGAATACAAAGAGAGCCGCGAGAAGGTGGCGGTCCGCATGCGCCGCGCCCGCCAGCACTACGTGGCGGGCGAGTACGCCAAGGCGAGGGACGAAACCGAGCTGGTCATCAAAGAAGAGCCGTTCAACACCGAGGCGATCCGCCTCCTCCGCCGCATCGCCGAACGGATGAACGAGGTTGCGAACCTGGAGCACCTGACCACCCGCGAGCGGATGATCCGCGACGTGAGCGCCGCGTGGACGCCCGACCGGTACGGCGTCGATGCCGCTTTTGCCGTCGATCTCAAGCCAAAGACTGACGATCTTTCCCGCGCCAGCAAGGCCCCTGAAAAAGGCCTCTCGCCTGAACAGGAAATCCAGAAGAGGATGCAGGCGATCATGATCCCTTCGATCCAGTTCACCGCCGCCAACATCACCGATGCCATTTCGTTTTTGGAGAAGGCCAGTATCGAGTACGACAGCGAACTAATTCCTAAAGATAAACGCGGCGTCAACTTTGCGTTCAAGCCCGGAGGCGGGCCAGCCATTCCAAGCGGCGGTTCCTCGGCCACTCCCGATTTGTTCGCCCCCGCAACAACACCCGGGGGCGACGGTCTCGGCACAGGGCTAATCACGTTCCGGGCCCGCCATATGACGCTGTACGACGCCCTGAAGACCTCCACGGAACTCTCCAACATGAAGTTCCGCATCAAGGGCAACCTCGTCACCATCATGCCGATGAACGTCCCGGAAGAAGATCTTATCACCCGCTCCTACAACGTCCTGCCGACGTTTATCGAACGCGTTTCGTCCACCCGCGGGGAGATCGCCCCGAGTGGCGGTGGGTTTGACGCCCCGGCCGAGATAAGCGCGGCCCCCGACTACAAAGATGTCTTCAGCCAGATGGGCGTCAAATGGCCCGAAGGTTCGGCGATCTCCTATCTGGCGACCATCGGCAAGCTTCGCGTGTCCAATACCGCCGACAATCTGGCCATTTTCGAACAGATGCTCGAGGACCTCAACGTCACCCCGCGCCAGATCGAAGTCGAGGCCCGCTTTGTCGAAGTCGCCCAAGAGGATCTCAACTCGCTCGGCTTCGAGTGGATACTGAATGGAAATCTGGGGGTCAAGACGGGGATCGGATCGCTCGATAATTTCACGTCCCTCCCGACGGGCGATCTGAATCCGATGAGCGGCAATGCGTTGCTTCGCCCCTATGATTCGGGAAGTCTGATTGTTGACGGCGGCGGGGCGGGCGGAAGCTGGATTGAAAGTATCCCAGGGGATCCAACAACGAGACAGTGGCAATGGAATACAAAACCGCCGTCGAAGAATTTTAGCAACGGCTCGCGTTTCCTCAACTCGGCAGGCAACGGCGTGCTCAACGCCGGTACCACCAAGCAGGACGATCTGCTGAAGCTGACCGCTGGACTTGATGGCAACGCGATCTCCATGATCCTCCATGCGCTCAGCCAAAAGACCAGCACCGACGTCCTCTCCGCTCCCAAGGTGGTCACCAAGTCTGGCCAGGAGGCCATCATGAAGGTCGTCACCGAATACATCTACCCGACCAGCTTTGACGTGGAAACCACGGCCGGCGTCGCGGGCGCTGCCGGCGGTGTTGCCGCCCCAGGCGCAACGACGGTGTCCCCGTCAGAATTCGAAACGCGCGATGTCGGCGTGATCCTGCAGGTGCTCCCAGAAGTTTCTGCCGACG
This sequence comes from Kiritimatiellia bacterium, assembly GCA_044343885.1. GTDB lineage: Bacteria > Verrucomicrobiota > Kiritimatiellia > RFP12 > JAAYNR01 > VGWG01. Next base: position 3,440 of record JBIJDW010000226.1, on the reverse strand, counting down.
GCCAGATGATCAATCTGATGATGAACCCCCAGGTCGTCGCACCGCCCGAATGGAAGAATTACGGGTCAAAGGTTCCCCAATATACACAAGAAACGTCCATTGATCTTCTGGGCCGCGAAACCACGCGAACCGTGCTGCTAACGGATGACAATGGCAACCCGATTTACTTAGAGCAGCCGATGGAGCAGCCGATTTTCCGGGTACGGTCGGTCTCGACGAGCATCTCGATCTACAACGGCGCCACGGTCGTCATGGGCGGAATGATCACCGAGGAGCGTGTGGCTACATTTGACAAGATCCCGTTCCTCGGCGACCTTCCCTATCTGGGTCGTCTCTTCCAAAGCAAAGGGGAGCGTACTGAAAAGCGCAATCTGCTGATCTTTGTGACCGCTCGTCTCGTGGACCCCGCCGGACGCGTGGTGCGCACGACTAGCGAGGAGAAACTGTTCACCGGCTTGCCCGAATCGCTTCCGGGCGCCCCCGCCACGCCGTGATTGGGCGTGAATCGCCGGCACAAACCTCCGATTTAGTGCAAGCGCATGCACACGTGTTTGTGCCGGTTAAGGGTGCCGGTTAAGGGGGTGCGTGGCGCACTCCCTACGCTTACTCGCTTACCCTTAACCGCTACACTTACTCGTTTACCCTTAACCGAACGGCCTTCCATCCGTATCCAAATCGATCCCGATCCCGATTCAGACCCCGAGAAACCCTGTCTCTTTTCTGTGCTCTCCCTCCGGTCATCGGCCGGCGCCCCGCCTGACCCCTGACCCCTTCTATGAGAAAGCTTCCCATTATAAAAAAATCCGCACCTAATTCGCTTGACGGCCCGCCCGATAAAGGGCATTATACGCACATTCCTGAAGAAAAGCGGTTTGCCGTAACCGGCGGAATCGCCTGCGGGAAAAGTGTTTTTGCCCGTTTCCTGGCGGAGTCTGGATGCGAGGTGCTTGACGCGGATGATGTGGTTCACCGTCTTGAAGCTCCCGGCGGCCGTTCGGTTCCATTGCTTGCTGAGGCGTTTGGCCCGACTGTGTGTGCGGCAGACGGCGGGATCCGTCGGGATGTGCTTGGTCGTCTTGTTTTTTCAGATCCTGTCGCGCGGGAACGACTGAACGCCATTATCCACCCGTTGGTTCGGGATGAACTGGACGACTGGTTTCGGCGCCCGCAGACAGGCAATCTCCGTTTTGCTGTGATTCCCCTGTTGTTCGAAGCTGGCTGGCGCGATCAATTTGATACGGTGGTCTGCCTAGCCTGCAGTGCGGCAAAGCAGACGGAACGATTGATCAGCCGGGGCCTCACGAATAAAGAGACCGAGCTGCGCATCGGTGCGCAAATGCCGGTTGGAGAGAAAGCGCGTCTTTCAGATCGTGTGATCTGGAATGACGGATCGTTGGAAGCGTTAAGGCGCGAGGCGGATGGTCTGGTTCGCGACCTTTCGGAGAATGGTGCATGAGCGAAGAACAGCGGAAAGAATCGACCGACGGACAGTCGGCGGACAAGGGAGAAAAGGCGCCGCGTGAGCCCCGGTCGGGGGATCACGCCGCAGGAGCGGCAGGCGAGGCGTCGGCTTCAAACGATGGCGCGCCTGCGGGATCCGATGCGGCAGGCGCGCGCGATCGGCGCCAAAACCGGTGGTCACGCTTTCGCGACCGTCGTGACCGGCAGCGCGATTTTCGCCGTCCCGAACGGCCCCCAACCGGTCGCGGGCGTCCGGCTCCCGAGGGAGCGGCCGATGCTCCCGCCGCGCCTGAAAGTGCGCGGCCGCCTGCGCCCCGCCAGCAACAGGACCCCACGCCGCCCCAGCCCCGCGAAGATCTTCCGCCGATCCGGCTCACCGATCTGCAGTCCAAAGAGATGAATGAGCTGACCGAACTTCTGGCGCACTTACCGCCCGAAGAGACCGGTATCATGCGCAAACATGAGGCGGTCTATGAGATCATCCGCGGCTACCTCCGGCGCGGCGGATCGGTCATCGCCCAGGGAACGCTCGAAATCCTGCCCGACGGCTTCGGCTTCCTTCGATCGCCGAAGAGCAACTACCTCCAGTGCCCGGAGGATGTGTATGTGTCGCCCACGCAGGTCCGGAAATACGGTCTTCGCACGGGCGACCAGATCGAGGGAATCGTCCGAGACCCGAAGGAGAAGGAACGCTTTTTCGCCATGGGGCGCGTCGATCTGGTCAACGGAAAACCGGCCGCCGAGGCCCGTAAACAGGTCCATTTCGAGTACCTCACGCCCCTCTTCCCAGACCGGCGGATCCATCTGGAGGTCGCGCCGGATGAAGTGGCGATGCGGGTGATGGACATCTTCACGCCGATCGGCATGGGACAGCGCGGACTGATCGTCGCGCCGCCCCGCACCGGCAAGACCGTGCTGCTGCAGAAGATGGCCAACTCGATCTCGGCCAACCACCCCGACGTGGCGCTCTTTATCCTGCTCATCGACGAGCGGCCGGAAGAGGTCACCGACATGCAGCGCAACACCAAGGCGCAGGTGCTCAGCTCGACCTTCGACGAGGCGCCCGAACGCCATGTGCAGGTCGCCGAGATGATGATCGAGGTCGCCAAGCGCCTCGTCGAATCGGGCAAGGATGTCTGCATCCTGCTGGATTCCATCACCCGCCTCGCCCGCGCGTACAACACGGTGCAGCCGCACAGCGGCAAGATTCTGTCGGGCGGCGTCGACGCCAATGCCCTGCACAAGCCCAAGCGTTTCTTTGGCGCGGCCCGCAACATCGAAAACGGCGGCAGCCTCACAATCATTGCGACCGCGCTGGTGGACACCGGCAGCCGGATGGACGACGTGATCTTCGAAGAATTCAAGGGGACGGGCAACATGGAGATCTGTCTGGATCGCGCCATGGTTGACAAGCGCGTGTTCCCGGCGATCAACATGGAGAAGTCGGGAACCCGCAAGGAGGAGCTGCTGCTCCATCCCGATGAGCTCAGCCGGACGTGGATCTTGCGCCGCGCATTGAACGGTGTGCCGCCCGTGGAAGCCATGGAGATGGTCATCAAGCGCCTCAAGAGCGCCAAGAGCAATGCGGAATTTTTAATGAGTATCAAGGAAGCCTGAAAGAGAGACCGATCATTATGAAAGTTGAGATGCAGACTGTGCGCCCCTGCCGAGTGAAACTGATCATCAAGGCCGACGCGGCTGAGACCCATGCCGATTTCGATGCGGTGATGGGACGCTACATGCGGGAAGGCCGAGTGAAGGGGTTCCGCGCGGGCAAGGCCCCGCGTGCGGTGATCGAACGGGAATACCGCCAGGACATCGACGGCGATATCCGCCAGCGGCTGATCAGTACGTTGAGCCGGCGCGCGGTCGAGGAGCAAAAACTGGCCCTCGTGTCGATGGTGGATGCCACCGATATCCTGTGTTCGCCCGAGACGGGGATCTCTTTTGTGCTGCTCTGCGACGTCGCGCCAGCATTC
>JBIJDW010000224.1:0-5548 GCA_044343885.1 Kiritimatiellia bacterium | reverse complement strand
ACGCCGCCCGCACCCCAGGCCGCACCGGTGCGAGCTTCCAGCAACGGCCGCACCTGCTGCAGATCAAAGTCCTTGATCGTGAGCGCGATCTGCCCTGTGCAGGCCGGATCATCAAACGCCCGCGTGATCAGCACTCGCGGCGTCGGCAACTGGCCCTTCGCAGAAACGGTTCCGGAGCCCGCCCCGCCCGGTACCACGCAGGCGGCCTCAAGCGTGAGCGGCTGATCCCACGTATTCAGCCGCAGCGATGCGTTCACCTGCTCCGTCAAGACAATCTCGCCATCTGCAAAACCTTCCGCTACCGCCCGGCCGTTGCGAACGACCAACGTGACCAGAACGGTGATTTTTGGAAGCGCAAACGGACTCGCAGTGACAGACTTCACGGGCGTGCTAACGGCAGCTTGTTCGACCCCGCCGGTGACGGAAATCGTCGACGACGGGATGATGGGGCGCACACGGGTGAACCGCACGACGGGTTGATCCAGCGTCACATTCCCGGCGTCAATCGTGCCGAACGGAAGAAGCTTGACCAGCCCGTTAGAGACGTCCACCGATGGAATCGAGATCGTGAGACCCTGGGCCGGGTCGTACAGGCGAATGCCCTCCAGCCGTTGTCCGCCGAACCAGCGCAACCGCCAATGGTCCACCGCCACCGAGACCGGTGCAACCGACGTGTTGAGGCGGGCGACGATCCGCTCACGGACCGCCGGCAACGACGCGATCCAGGGCAAAAAAGCCACGCCCATCACAACGGCGGCCACGAGCGTCCACACCACGGATGCCCGACCGAAACGCCGTTGGCGTCGCTCACTGGCTTCCATCTCATCAATTTCCCTCTCCGTATCCAAACCAGTCATGTCCATGGGCATCCCCCTCTCACCGCGTGTCCGCACATCGGGTATCACTGTACACCATTATCCGGTTCAAGGGAAGTCACCTCGGAATCGCCGTGCCCATCGGCGATTCCGAATTACATATTTTTCGGGTTGGCTGGTCGCGCGCGCTGCCCAAGGCTTACTTACTTTGTCCATTGACCTCTCGCCAATCATGTGAATCTTGTAATTCTGTCAAACATGCGTGTCCGTCAACCACGCAATTTCAGACAGGATTACATGATTTGCATGATTGGGATGGGGAACGAAAGGCCCGTTCCTTGCGGCCCGCCGCCAAAGCCTGACGCTGTTTCCCTATCACCGCTTGTACTATTCTTCTTGTTGACTTTTTCACCTCCCTAAGCTATAAAACGTCCCGCTTTTGTTATTCGGCCCTGCTCTGGTCTTTCCTCGTAAGTGAAGAAGGTGTGGGTTTTCGATGCCGGGAGAGATGCCGAGCATCCGGACGTCATCAGATGCGCAGGATGCTGGTTATTTGCTAACGCCGTGAATCCAACAGATAAAAAGACTGGACGGGCACCCCAAGGCGTGCGCCGTATGCGTCAAGCCTGCGTGTGCGCGCTTGTGCTGCTCGTGATGTGCGCGGCGTTGGTTGTGTTGCGGCGCGCACCCACGCCACAGGCACAGGATCTGCCTGCTTCGTCTGTCATGCCCAGCCCTACCACCACCAACCAACCCCCGGTAGGGTGGCGATCACCGCAACGCCGCGCGCACGCTTCAACAAGCGGATTGCTGGCCGCAGCTTCGCTGTCGCAGCCCACGAATGCAATTCCCGGCCAAGTGCTCTATCTTCGCCAGATGGATGCGCTGCGAGCCTTGCCGGCGCAGCTTGATCCGACTCAAATAGAGGCGTTGCGGAATCTGCTGGCCCTGCCGTTCGACGGCGCGTACGGGCTCGGTCCGTTGGCCTTTAACGGCATCAAAAACGGGGCCGCTGACCTGTTGCTGCGTCAGGAGCTTTTCCCGCCCGACTTGGCTTACGACTTCGCCGCGATGTTCGACGATTCGGCCTATGACGAGGTGTGGCGCGATTATTGCCTCCAGATGCTAGCCGATTGTCATCAAAAACTCGTGCATCGAAAGGGCCCCGAATCCTTGGCCGCACGCGCGGTGGCGCTGGACACGCTGCGCGGGGCCGCGCGCCTGCATATCCATACCTGGCCGGGCACGGCGCTGTTGGGTCTCGATGCCATCGCCCGATCCAAAACGGGCGATGTGACCGACACGGAGATCGACGAAATCGCGTCGGCGCTGGCGCTGGACCCTGGGGCTTCGGAAGCGGGGCGGATCACGGCACTTCGCATCGCGGGGGGGCGGCGGTTGACCGGCGTCGCGGAAATCGCGCGCGACCTCGCCCAAACCGCTCGGACCGAGACGCTGCGCGCAGCGGCCATCGCGACCCTCGGCGAACTGGGCGTTGCGTCCGATGCCGAATTGCTCGAAAGCCTTTCCGCCGAGCGTGATCCGTTTTTGGCTCAGATCGCCCATGCTGCCAGCAGAAAGCTCGCCGAACGTCACCCAGAAGCGGGAGGGGCGTTATGAATGAGGCGCTTCGCTTCGTGGCGATCCTGTCTGCCGCCGTCATCACCGCACACGCGGCTCCGACCGTCCGCTGTGTGCCCCGGGAATTTGATTTCGGTACGCAGACGCCGGGTGCTACGGTCGTCCATCGCTTTCCGGTCGCGAATGTCGGGGATGCGCCGCTGACACTCACGGTCGCGCATGCGTGTTGTGGCGCGTCAATGCAGATCGCCCGCTCGCCAGTGCCTCCGGGTGAAACCACAGAGGTCATGATCCTCCTGACCCTGACGCATCAACCGGGCTCGGTGCTTCGCGCGCTCTATGTCAAAACCAACGACCCTGCCGTCCCTTTTCTGCGCCTGGCGCTCAACGGAAAGGTCGCCAATCCTAACGCGGCATCAGCCCCGATGGTGCGCGAAGAGCCAGCCGTGATGGCGTATCCGTCAGAAATCGTGCTGGCTGATTCGTCGAGCACCACCGGGGTGGATCGCGTCGTGGATTTGCACCCGATCAACGGACGGGCCTTCTCCGTGCGCGCCGTCAAATTCAATGGGGTCACCGGCCGCGTGAGTCTGAACCGCGCACCCGATGGCGTGTGGCGGCTGTCGCTCAAGGCTCTGCTGCCGGTGACCGCTTCGCAGGTTGTCCCTGGCGTGGTAGTGGAAACCGATCTTCCGGGTCACCCCCAGGTCGTGATCCCGATCCGTATAATTTCAGAAAACGCTCTTCTCGTTCACACCGATCAATCCCCGGGAGTCTCTCCATGAACCTGTGCTCCATGCGTCATGCGCGCCAAATGTTTTTTCGTCGATTCTTTCTCCCTTTGCTGTGCTTAGCCGCACTCGCTATCGGTAGTGTCTATGCGGATGCGACGGATCTGGATGAAGATGGCATCCCGGATGCGATCGAGGTGTGGTTGGGTCTGGATGCAACCGTCAACGACGCTGCCAAAGACCCCGATGACGATGGACTCACCAATCGGGAGGAGTATCTTGCTGGAACGGACCCGCTTCATCCCGACACGGATCGTGACGACTGGGACGATGCCATTGACGAGGTGCCGGTTTCCCGCGCGATTTTCCCGTGGGGCGAGCCGCGATTGACGCCTGATCAGGAACTATTCTACATATGGCCTACGTGGGTTGTGGGGGCGTTTCGTGAAGGCGGCACGTGGAGCACGAACGAACCGTGGGGCTGGATCGCGGAAACATCCGAGGATAGCCTCGTGATCGCTCTGGACCGCGCATGGCTTTCAAAGGATCTCTGGATGGCCGTCTCCGCGTCGAATGCTGTTCTCGGGGATCTCACAGCGTCGCTGTGTGATACCAATCTTATTGCACTGGCACCGCCGATTGCCTTGGCGCCCGCCTTGCCGCCCTGGCTGACGAACCGGCTCCCGCTCGCCGCTTACCCCTCCGCCACCTTTATCGCCATCCACGCCACCCAGGGGATCGGTCGCGTCACCCTCTCCATGCTCTACGTCGATTCCGATGGCGATGGCCTCGACGATGACCAAGCCGTGCAACTCGCGGCCAACGCAAGCACGACCAGCGTTCCCGCAACCGTCATGGTCTCCGGTGTCGTCTCCTACAGCGGCACACAGCCCGGATTTGTTCATGTCGTCGCGGTCACGAACGCCAGCTCCTGGACGTCCACCTGGCACACCACACTGGTCAATCCCGGCGCCTTTGCGCTGGGCGCCATCCCCGTCTCGGCCACCTACTGGATCAGGGCCTACGTGGATGCCAATGAAAACAACTCCAACGATTGCTGGGAGGCGCGGGGCGTCGGCCTGCCTGCCCCGCTTCACCTCGTGTGCGCCACCAACGTGACCGTCACGCTCACGGATCCCGACTCGAACGCCGACGGCCTGAGCGACTGGGGCGCCATGCAAGTGGGCCTAGACCCCGCCCTCAGCAACGCCTGCGCCCGCTTCCCCTTCGTCGAACTGTTCGAGACCCATACCGTCCACCTCGGCGACATCCACGGTCAGCATGGCTGGGTCGCCAGTGTCACCAATACGGCGTGGGTTCAGTCCAATCGGGTCTATGCCGGCCAACAGGCGCTCATGCTCGACGCCCCGGCATCCACCGCCACCGTCTATCAGGTGTTCGCCGGCGATGCGGCCCCCATCGTCTGGACCGACCTGCGCATGATCGCGCAACTCGGCTGCCCCGGCGCAACCAACACAACCGACGCCGCGTGCGGCTTTTTCTTCGACGAGAGCGGACGCCTCGTCGTGCTCGATGGCCTGCAACCGGCGGGCCGGAAATGGGTCACTCTGACCAATCACCCGCCCGTCAGTGCAGGCGAGTGGGTGCGACTTTCGGTCTGCCTGGATTTCGCCGAACAGCGCTGGCTGATTTGCCTCAATGGCAGTAAGGTCGTCGAGAACTTGGGCTTCGGCATCCCCTGCGACCAGCTCCATATCCTGTCGATGAAGGGCGAGCGGGGCGTCTTCGACGACCTCAGTGTCTCCACCAATCAGCCCGCCAACCTCTCCCTCGATGACGACGCCTTGCTGGACTTCTGGGAACTCCAGTACTTCGGCAACCTCGCTCAGACTGAATCCGGCGACCCCGACGCGGACGGCCTCACCAATCTCCAGGAGTATCAGCTCGGCACCGATCCGACCAACCTCGACACCGACGCCGACACCCTGCCCGATGGCTGGGAGGTCGCCCGCGCCCTCAATCCCCTTGCCGCCGCCGACGCCGCCCTCGATTCCGACACCGACGGTCTCTCGAACCTCCAGGAATACCAACTCGGGACGAATCCCATGTCCGCCGACACCGACGCCGATGGCTTCTCCGATGATTACGAAGTCAACACGCTCCACACCAGCCCGCTCCTGGCCGATTCCGACGGCGACGACTATTCCGACGCCGTGGAACTCGCCCGCAGCACCGATCCCTCTGATCCCGCGTCCTTCCCGGCCTCCGAGTGGCAAAATCACCTCAAGTTGATCCTTCGCGACGGCGCTCTCGCCAGCACCCTGACCGATGTTCCCGTGCTGGTCCGCCTCACCCCGGAACGGATAGACTATTCCCGGTGCGCCTCCGATGGCCGCGACCTCTATTTTACGGACGCCACCGGCCTGCCCCTGGCCTTCGAATTGGAGCAGTGGAATCCCG